>JASLXW010000393.1:0-247 GCA_030740135.1 Nitrospinota bacterium | reverse complement strand
TTGCGGCTTTGGGGGTCTGTTGGCGGGGGGTGGTTGGCGTTCTCTCCCCGGCGTTCGTGGGGGGGGGGGGCCGGGGGGATTTTGACACTCCTCCTGCCGCCCTCGATCCGGAAAAGGCCGCGCGGCCGTCACCGATGTATCGCTCGCGGCGACATTCCCTCAGTCGAAAAAGCGGCCTTCCCGGATAAGCCCCGCAAATCGGTTAAACGCCAGATCCATCTGGCCAAAGGCGTCGCTTGGCGTCTTC
>JASLXW010000392.1 GCA_030740135.1 Nitrospinota bacterium | reverse complement strand
ATGGGATATGAAAAACTCTTTGGAATTTTATTGATGAATATAATATATAATTAGTGGGCTATTAAATTTTTTTTCGTATTAAATACAGACTGCAGTTCTGAACAAATTAGTTAGAAGGGGGGGGGGGGGAGTAAATATATCATCATTTATTACATTAACAACAAATACGAACCCTTTGTAATAACGTGCATTATAGAATTATTTATTCTTGTCCATCCCAATTTTCCTTCGAAGCGCATCGGTCAATAACGGGGATTGGGGAAATCTGCCGGCGAACTCCTGAAAATGCTTGAGGGCCTCGTGGGGCTCTCCCTTGAGCTCGTAGCATTGGCCGATGGCCAACTGCGCCTGCTGTTGGGCGAGACCCGCCTTTGCCGGCGTCTGTTTGAACGCGCTCTCCGCTTCTTTGCACCGCTTGAGCGTAACAAACGCGTATCCCCGGCCGAGGATTGCCTCGGTGCGAAGCAGCTCCGGGGCCGCGGAATCCTCGGTGAGTTTCTGATAAGCCTTGGCGGCCCTTTCGGCCTCGCCCTTCCTGTGCAGGGAATGGGCAAGGTACAGCCCGGCAAGACGCGCCCCTCTCGTCCCGGAATAGCCGTGGATGATCCGCTCGAATGGGGCGCTGTTTGTGGGGTACTTCCCGAAGCCTTCTATGGCCATGGAGACCAAAGAGGAAGCCCGGGCCTCCTGTCCGCCTTGATACATGCGATACGCGAAGACCGCGACGAAAACGACGAGGACGCCCCCCACGATCAGCAAAACCTTCTTTTTGTTGACCTGAACGTACTTAATCACCTTGGCCGACCGCGTGATAAACTCGTCGGGCCGCCTCAGCGCGCGGCGATCGATTTTTCCTGCACCCCTGGCCATAGAACCCTTCCCGCGTTCAAGCCCGGCGCAACCGGGCGCCGGCCTCGTTTGCGAGTATCTGCATCTTCTTGAAGACCGCGTCCAGCCGATCCACCGGAATCCCCGCCCCCAAAAGGACCGTTCGCGCCATCTCGTCGCCGATCAGGTCGCCCGGGTCATGGGCGTCCGTGTTCAGTACAAGCTCCGCGCCCGCCGCCAGCGCCCGCCGCGCAATATGGCCGTTGGCGATGTTATGCCCCCTGCGGGCCGTAATCTCGAGGGCGATCCCCCGCTCTCTCGCCAGATCGACTTCCTCCGGCGTGATGAGGCCCGGGTGGGCGAGAAAATCGATGGGGGCGTCCAGCGCCGCCCGGTTGGTCCCCGGCCTCACCGGCTCCGCGGGCGTCTCCCCGTGGACGATGACGATGGCCGCGCCCAGAGCCCGGGCCTGTTCCGCCAGTCCGGGGATGGTTTCAGGCGGGGCGTGGGTGATCTCCGCCCCCGGAAGCGGCCGGATCTCCATGTGGGGCGCGCAGGCGCGGCAGACCTCGACCAGACGGGGAACGACGAAATCGACGTTCGAGGCGTCCACGTGGTCCGTGATGGCGAGGGCTTCGATCCCCTTGTGCTCAGCCCGCCGGAGAAGCTCCGAGGGGATGAGCGCGCCGTCGCTCAAGAATGAATGTGTATGCAAATCGATCAATGGATTCCCCAAACGCGATGGGCCGGCCGGGAGGAGCCCGGCACGGCTTCACCCTCAACCTGCAAAAGGCGTCGCCCATCTTTCCTCTGACAGCCAACGCCGGATTATATACCACGAAACGGGAAGGAGTCCGCCCGCGCCGATTGTTTTGGGCTTGCCATCCGGCTTGGAGGGTCCTTAAGATGCGGACTGCGGGGGGTTCAGGGGCGATTTCGGCCTCCCCCCTCCCCCCCCTCCCCTTCCCCGGCCGGGCGGCGTTTCATCCCCCGGTCTATCGCGTTGGAGAAGGATCGTGCCCAGCATCTATGTATTTGATCCCGAGGATCCCGGCGTCCAGGTTGACCGGGTTCAGGACCTCACCCGGTATACGGAGAGGCACGATGTCTCAATCTGGGTCGACCTGACGACGGGAAACGAAGAGCTCCTGGACCGGGTGGGGGAATTTCTCAACTACCATCCCCTCGAGCTGGAGGACGCCAAGCGGGAAAGCCTGGTGCCGAAGATGGACGAATACAAAGACCACATCTTCGTCGTCGCCCATGCGGTGGATTTCGACGCCTCCGATGAGGAATTCAAGACGACCCAGCTCGGCCTGTTTCTGGGAAGGAACTTCGTCATCAGCTACCACCGAAAACCGCTTCAGGCGGTGGAGAACACGGCCCGGCGGTTCGAGATGGGAACGCGCATGCTCGAGCGCGGTCCCGCCGCGGTGATGCACAGCCTGCTCAACGGCCTTGTGGACAATTACAGTCCTATTCTGGATCAGTTCGACCACCGGATCGATGAGCTGGAGAATGAGGTGTTCGATCAGCCCGACGACAATTCCCTACGGGGCATCTTCAACCTCAAACGCGCCGTCGCGCGGCTTCGCCGCCTGGCACAACCCCAACAGGAAATCCTCTATCGTTTGGGCCACACCGACCATCCCCTCATCCCCGAGAACCTGACGGCCGAATACCGCGACATCTACGACCACCTCGTCCGGACTTCCTATCTGGCGGAAAGCTACCGCGACACCTTATCGAGCCTGACCGACAGCTACCTCTCCACCATGTCGAATCGCATGAACGAGGTCATGAAGGTCCTGACGATCATCGCGACGATCATGATGCCCCTCACATTGATTGTGGGGATCTACGGGATGAACTTTGAATGGATCCCGGAGCTCGGGTACCGGTACGGATATTTTTACGCCCTGGGGTTGATGGGGGTGGTGACGCTCGGATTGATTTATTTCTTCAAGCGAAAGAAGTGGCTCTGAGCGAAGGGCGCGCCGTCTCAGGAGAGCCTCCCGCCGATCTTCGGCCGGTGCATGTTTCACCAAAAAAGCGCTGGATTGAGCCACGGCCTACCGCACCGTGCTCAACACCCGCCCGGCGTTTCCCTTCAATTCGGGCGTTTGCCGCCGCCCGAACCGGCGGCGGGCCTGGTAGGTCATCTCTTCCTTCAGAAATTTCCCGAGCTCGGCCAGCGTCACCTTGCCGTTGTCGTCGCCGAACTCATTCCGATCGGCGGCCCCGGCGAGCCCTTCGAGGACGTAACGGGTGAAAAGTCCCAGCCGGACATCATCGCCCCAGGAGGCCACCTGGTTCATTCCCGCGGCGGTCAGAACGACGGCCCCGGCGGGCGTCCGGGGTGGCTTTCTCGCAACGACGCTGATCGAGGACGCGCTCCGGACCAACGCGCCGCCGGCCGAGCCTCCCGAGAAGCAGGCGTCGAGCATCACAGTGACGCTGCGCGCCGGCAGCTTGGCGAGGTTGGCGTAGAGCGTCGCCAGGGGGTAGCCGTTCAACTGGGGCGTCGCCGGGTCGGCATCCACGGGGAGCAGGTAACTGCGTCCGTCGAAAAGACCCGGAACCCCGTGACTCGAGTAGAAGACGAAGGCGTCCGATTTTCCGGGCCGCACCCAGTTGTTCAGCCTCCCCCGGTGATTTTCCTTCGTCCCGAACGTGCTGACGAGCTGGGCCTGCGTAGCGTCCCGGAGACGGATAATGTTCCCTTCCCTGTATCCCAGGGCCCTCGTCACGTAGGCGTAAACGGCGTCGGCGTCGTTGTGGGCGTACTTCACGTTGGGGATGTCCATGGAATTTTTGCTGTAACCCCGGTTGCCGATGATTACGGCGACAGCGTATTTGTTGACCTTTCCCTTTGCGAAGCGAAATGTCCCTCCCTCGCTTACCGTCTTTTTCGGTGATTTCGGGACGTCGAGCCGCGCCCGCTTCTCCGGACGCGGCGCCGCGAATTTTCGGTGCCCAGAAACGGATTCCCCTCTCCGCTCGGTTTTGCGTTCGGCGAAAAGGGCGGCCTTTTTCCGCGGCTTCTCAGCCTTTCGATCCTTTTTCTCGGCCGCAAGGGCGCGAGACGGTTCTTCCTTTTTTTGGTTTTCTATCCGCGCCGACAGTGATTCGATCCGCTTCTTCGCGGCGGCGTTCTCCGGATTCAGCCGGA
>JASLXW010000391.1 GCA_030740135.1 Nitrospinota bacterium | reverse complement strand
TCTTTCGCAGCCCCGGCGTATATCACACGATTCGACCGGGCGAGACGGTGTACCGGATCGCCCGAACTTATGGCGTTGAATTAGATGCTCTCGTCAAGGCCAATCACATCGTCGATGCCCGCCGGATCGTCGCCGGAACCCGGCTTTATGTTCCCGGGGCGAGTCGCCGGTTGCGGGTCCCGCCCAGTCGCCGCGGAACCAGCGGGCGCTCCCCCTCGGCGAAGATCCCGCCTTGGCCGGGACGAAAGCGGGAGGTTCAGAGACCGGCGGCGAAACCGGCGCCCCCTCGAAAATCGGCCCCCCGCCGGGAGCGGGTCGGCAAGGTGTCCCTGCCCGCGGAGGTGGATTTTGTCTGGCCGCTCAAGGGCAAGGTCACATCTTTTTTTGGGAGGCGCGGAAAACGAAAACACCAGGGCGTCGACATCGCCGCTCCCCGCGGGACGCCCATCCGCGCCGCCGAGGCCGGCGTGGTCATTTTCAGCGATAACGGGCCGGGGGGATACGGGCGCATGGTGATTTTGCGGCATCCCAACGGGTTTCACACCATCTATGCGCATAACAGCAAGAACCTGGCCGAGAAAGGGAGAAGGGTGCGGCAGGGCGAGGTGATCGCGCAGGTCGGGAGCACGGGACGCGCGACGGGGCCTCATCTGCACTTTGAGATTCGGAATCGGACACAGGCGAAAGATCCGTTGTTCTACTTGCCCTGACGGTCGGTTCTGGAAAAACAGACGGAGGAGGCCAAATGTGGGACATCGATGACCTGAAGCGCATGATCCGGGACGTTCCGGATTTTCCCAAGAAGGGCGTCATCTTCAAGGACATCACCACGCTGTTGTCGAACGCCAAGGCGTTTGCGACGTCCATCGACCTGATCGGAGACCGTTATATCGACCAGAAGGTGGATCTGGTGGTGGGCGCGGAGGCCCGCGGTTTCGTTTTCGGCGCCGCGCTCGCGTATAAGCTCAACGCGGGGATCATCATGATCCGCAAGACGGGCAAGCTGCCTTACCGGACGGTCAAGACGCTGTATGAGCTGGAGTACGGCACAGACGAGCTGGAGATACACGAGGACGCCATCTCGGAGGGGGATCGGGTGCTTCTGGTGGATGACCTGCTGGCGACCGGCGGGACGGCCTGCGCCGCGTCGGACCTGGTCCACAAGCTGAAGGGGGATGTGGTCGGATTTGCGTTTCTGATTGAGCTCACGTTTCTAAAGGGCAGAGAGCGCCTGGGCGATCACGATATTTTTTCCCTGATCAAGTATTGAGGGAGCCCTTTCGCGGAAGCGCTTCCCGCCGGTTCCAATCCATCCATTCAGGATTCGGCATCTTGTCCCGATGGGCGGGCGGGAATTGCCGCGGTTGGGCGGTGAAAGGCGCGTTTCATTCCACGCCCGCGACGACGGCTTCCGCCGGGATCGCTACGGGATCGGCGGGTTCCTGGCCGAGCTTTCCCCGGTCCCGATGGAAACACGCATCATGGTAGAAGCTGTTCTGAAAGACCCTTCCCACTTTGTCGGGGTCCAGCGCTTCGTCACAGATTTCACAGATGGGCTGCATGGGGGAGATGCCTCGGAGCTTCATGGGTTTTGTCCTTTGATTGGTGTTTACCCGTTCCTGTCGATCTGATTGCGGCTAGATGCACACGCAGTGCCAACCGCGCCGCCCGGTCATGGAGTGGTCGAGATTGCCCAAAAAGATTTAAGAGCCGGCGTTGCGCGAACCGGCTGGGTGTCTGATTGGAGAAAAATTGACGGGGGGATGGAAAAGATTTCCCCTTTCGGGGAGTGGCCGGCCCTGTTTCAGAAGGAATGTATGCAAAGGATGGGGGCCGACCCAGGCCCTTTTAGACCGCGCGCACGCATGCCGGACGCCGGTCTATCGAGACGACCCCGGTCCGGTTCTCTATGACTGCGGGATGATCAATTCGGCGTGATGACGAAACCCAGTGCGTCCAGTGAGACAATGAGCGCTTTGGGGCTGAATTCCAAGAACCCTCCGACCGTCAGGAGATAGGACTCATTCTGGAGGTCGATGACTTCTTGAAGCACCCAAGGTCCCGAGACTTTCAGGTTTTCTCTCTCCTGTTCCATTGCCTGACTCGCCTTTCCCCTTGAGAGATGTCGTCGACCGCCCGCGCGGTCGGGTGGGCCCGGAGGGCATTTCGGCCTCAGGGTCGCATTACATGGCCCTAATGATCGCAAAATCAATGCCAAGGGTGGAAAGGAGAGGTGTGATTCGATGGATTCGGACAGGCCGGCGGACGGCCCTTGGAGAGAGGGGAGGATCCCCCCGCCGGTGGGGTCAACCGGCGGGGGGATGGGGAGGAGCTACTCATGGGCTTTACACGATTGAGGTCCCAATATTTCTCTTGTCGGACGGGAGCCCGGCCGGCTTGAGCCGTTCGGGAAATAATTTTCCGTCGGGTCGCCGGCACAACGCGATTGACCGTGATCTTTGCTGGGACGGCCCAAGGGTCGCTTCCAGAAAACCGCACCGCATTTTTCGGTGTCGAGGGCCTGCGAGATGGGGAGGCTACGCTTGGACCGGCCCCGCTGCCGGACGATGGTCCGATGATATTTAGGGTGTCTCTGTACGGAATCACGCAGATGGGTTGTTGGATGAACCTCCAGTATCCGAGATATGTGGGCGCTTCGACTATCTCCGCGTAAAGTCTGTCACATCGCTTCGCCCTCTTCCGGCCGCAAATGGAATCTGGCAAAATGGTATTGGAAAGGGTAATATTCTGTCTCTGTTTGGAGCGGGTTTCCGCGGAAGGTTCGCTCATTGCGGTTCACCCGCCATTGATTGGAGAATTAGGGTATGATCGTCGTCGCCAACCGAATTCCCGTGGCTGAAAGCTACGCGGAGGAATTCGAGAAGCGGTTTCGGGACCGGGAAGGGTTTGTGGACAAAAGTCCCGGTTTCATTCGTTACGAGTTGCTCCGGCCGTCTAAAGCGGATGCCTACATCGTCAAGACCTATTGGGAAGACATGGCGTCCTTCGAGACGTGGACCCGGAGCGAGGCCTTCAAGGAAGCCCACGCGGAGCTCCCGCCCAAGAAAATGTTCGCCGGCCCGAGCGCGCTTGAAATCCACGAAGTCCTATACACCACGAAAAAGCGATGACCGCAAAGAAAAACGAGGCCTCCGGGCCCAAGGTTCGGGATTATATGAGTGAGAAGGTGGTCTCCATCCCGTTGGGCGAGACGATGAAACTGGCCGAGGACATCATGTCGTTGGGTCACATCCGACATCTGCCCGTGGTGGAGGCCGGACTCCTGGTCGGTGTGGTCAGCCAGCGGGACCTGCTGCGCTCTTCGTTGACGACGCTGCTGGAGCACAGCGATTCCGACCGGGAGATGTTTCAGGAGTCGATCAAGATCTCGGAGATCATGACGCCGCTCGCGAGGACCATCCTGCCCGATGCGCCCATCTCCGAGGCGGCCCGGCTCATGCTGGCCCATAAGATTAGCTGCCTGCCGGTTGTCACCGAGGAAAGGGACCGGGAGATGATCGGCCTGATCACGGAAGCGGACCTCTTGCTGGCGTTTCTGGAGCAATTGGACTGATTCCTCCGACTTGATCAAACCGCCCGCTCCGCCCTCCTTGTCGCCTTCCCGCGTCGCCTTCGCACTTCGTTGACACTGAATCGGGCCAGTGTTGGAAAGCGGGCCGTTTCCGGGGGGGGCGGGGGCGAGAGGTTCGCGTGTGAAGGGGCGATTCAGGCGTAAACACAGGGCGTGTCGTCCCGGCCCGGAGGAATTTCCCGTTGAGCAGACGTTTGGGCGATCAGGTGCCGGATGACTTGCGGAAAAAGCTCTGCGCCGAGGACCTGATCCGCCTCGAAGGGCGCGGCATGCTGCTTCTGAGCCTGGATGAATCGGGTTTTCCGCACCCGGCCATGCTCTCTTACCGCGAGATGGCCTCGCCCGACGCAAGCCGGATCCGCTTCGCCCTCTGGAAAGGAACCACCACGTCCGGGAATATTCGCCGCGATCC
>JASLXW010000390.1 GCA_030740135.1 Nitrospinota bacterium | reverse complement strand
CATCCAGGAGCAACCTTGCGGTCTCGGGATCGTCGGGATCGTGGAAGTCCGATCCAGCGCTGGTCCGCAAGCCCAGCGCAGCGGCGACCCTCTCCACTGCCGCCGCCTCGGCCGGTGTGTGGGAGAGGTTCCCCGCCTCCAGCCCCTCGAGGCCGGCCTCGACCAGCTCCTCGGCCACGTGGCGCAGCTCCCGCTGCAGCCCCGGAGAAGAGGGCGGCTGGCGGAGGTCCACCGCCGGGTGGGCCCAGACCGGGTGGCCCCCGCAGCGGCGAATGGACGCGACCGCGTCGGCCGCCGAGAGCTTGAACTTGGGCACGTACGCGGGCCGCCCCTCGGCCAGATAGGCGACGCAGAACCCACCCACGTCCACGATCCCCTCCCCGCGGAGCCGCTCGCCGGCCAGGGCGAGGGCGGCGCGGGCGATGGCCGGCTTGCCCGGGCTACCGCCGGTGGCCAGGATCGGCTCCGGATCGACGGGGATCTGGCCGAGCGGGTCCTCCGGTCCCGGGGGCGCAGGGACGAGGGTGTTCAGGCGACGGTGGAGGTGAAGGCGAAATCCGAGCGTCTTCCCCCGGCGGAGAAGATGCTGGTTCAGGTTCTGTTGAGCCATCCTGAGCTTGCGGTTCGGCTGGATCTCCCCATGGAATCGTTCTCGGACCCTCGGCTCCGCCGCATCGGCTCCGCCGCCGTCGCGAGCGCCGGTGAAGCGGAGACCGGCGGATTGGGCGAGGGAGAATTCGTCCCGGCCGTGCTGGCGGCCGTCGGGGATCCGGATGTGGAGAAGCTGGCGGCCGCGCTGGCCATGACGCCGCCGGTCTGGGCGGATGAACCGGAGCGTGCGGCCGGCGAGTGCATCGCGCGGATATTGAGTGACGGCTTGAAGCGCCGGAAAGAAGATTGGCGGTCCCGGATAGACGACGCCAAGCGGCGCGGGGACGAAGACGCGGTTCAGTCCTTGATGGAAGAGCGGGAGGCCATGAGGAGAGAACAGGTGGCCCCCCTTCAAGAGGTGACACAGGCGGAGTGATTCGTGCGGGCCCCCTCGGCCGGATGAGGCCCGAGAGGGCATTCAGGGGGCTTGCGGGACGAAGCTTGGGAGAAGGACGTCGATATGTCGAATCAGGAAAGACTCCACGAGGTCAAGCAGCTGATTTCCCTGGGGAAAGAAAAGGGCTACCTCACCTACGAAGAGGTCAATGACTTCTTGCCCCCGGATGTCGTCTCCCCTGAACAGATTGACGACATCATGATGGTGTTCGGGGAAACCGAAATTGACGTCATCGAGAAGGATCTGGCGTTTCAGCAAAATACGTCCACGGGCGCGGGTTCGGAAAAGCAGGCCGCGGAGCGGGAACTTCAGGTGGACGACGCCAATTTGGGACGCACCGATGACCCGGTTCGGATGTACCTGCGGGAGATGGGCTCCATCCCCCTGCTGAGCCGCGATGGAGAGATCGAGATCGCCAAGCGGATCGAGGAGGGTCAGATGGAGGTGATCCAGGCCGCCATCTCCACCTCCGTGGCCATGAAGGACGTCATCGATTTTGGCGACGCCCTGCGGAAAGGACAAATCCGCGCGCTGGACATCACGAGGATCAACGTAGGGGAAGAGAAGGTCTTATCGGAAGAGGAGCGGGAAAAGAACCGGATCCTGGCGCTGATCGGCAAGGTCCGGGACACGCACCGCCGTCTCCAAAAATCCCAAGCCTCCGGCCCGACGCCCGGCGCGATGAAGTCGGTCAAGCGCTCTCAGGACCGCATCGTGGAGTTGATTCAGGAGATCGGGTTGGCCCCCGCGGAGATTGACGGCATCATCGACAAGATCAAGAACAACTACCGAGAAATCCGGGCGCATGACCGCCAGATTCAGGCCCTGCTGGAAGAGGTCGATTTGGACGTCTCCGCGCTCCGGCGCATCCTGCGGGAAACGAAGCGCACCGGCCGCCGCCGCAAGGGGCAGCACAAAGTGGAGATCCTGATGGAGTTCGACCGCCGGATCCGGTCTCATCAGCGAAGCATCCGGAAGATCGAGCAGGAGGTGGGCGCCAGCCGGGAAGAGTTGGCCGAAAGCCTCAAGCGGATCTTCGGCGGCCGGGCCAAGGACAAACAAGCCAAGAAAGCCCTGGCGGAGGCCAACCTGAGACTGGTGGTCAGCATCGCCAAAAAATACACCAACCGCGGTCTGCAATTCCTCGATCTGATCCAGGAAGGGAACATCGGCCTGATGAAGGCGGTGGATAAGTTCGAGTACAAACGCGGTTACAAGTTCAGCACGTACGCGACCTGGTGGATCCGCCAGGCCATCACGCGGGCCATCGCCGACCAGGCCCGGACCATCCGGATCCCCGTCCACATGATTGAGACCATCAACAAGCTGGTCCGGACCTCCCGCTATCTGGTCCAGGAAAACGGGCGCGAGCCCACCCCGGAGGAGATCGCCGAGCGGATGGAGATGCCGGTGGACAAGGTCCGCAAGGTTCTGAAAATCGCCAAGGAGCCCATCTCCCTGGAAACCCCCATCGGCGAGGAAGAGGACAGCCACCTGGGCGACTTCATCGAGGACAAGCAGGTGATTGCGCCCCAGGACGCCGTGGTCAAGATGGACCTCAAAGAGCAGACCTTGCGCGTATTGCAGACCCTGACCCCCCGCGAGGAAAAGGTCCTGCGCAAGCGCTTCGGGATCGGGATGGACAACGAGCACACGCTCGAGGAGGTCGGCCAGGGGTTCGAAGTGACGCGGGAGCGGATTCGCCAAATCGAGGCCAAGGCGCTGCGCAAGCTGCGGCACCCGAGCCGGAGCAAGCGTCTGCGGAGTTTTGCGGATTGAACCGTCCTGTCCCGCGGCCGGACCCGGCGTAATGCGTCGGCGGCCGGGACGGGTCGGGACGAGAGGGGCCCGTAGCTCAGCGGTCAGAGCCACCGGCTCATAACCGGTCGGTCCCTGGTTCGAATCCAGGCGGGCCCACCACGTATCACCTGCAGGCCGGGCGGGAAACCGGCCGGATCAGAAGAAGCCATCGTGACGGATATGAAGTTACAGCTTCAATCCCTTCGAGATTTTCAGGACCTGGAACGGGAGATCGCCGGCCTGGAAGCCGAGGCGGAAGAGATCCCGAAAGCCCTTCAGATGATCGAAGCCGAGCGGGAAGCGGCCCGGGCGAAGCAGGCCGGCCTGGAAGAGCGTCGCGAGGATCTCGATCGGGAGCGCGTACGGCGGGAAGCCGACATCGAGTCCGAACGCGAGCGGATGCGCAAAACCCAGGCCAAACAGATTGAGATCAAGACGAACAAGGAATACACCGCGCTGCTCCAGGAGATCGAGGGCATCAAAAGCGCGATAGACCGTCTGGAAACGGAAATCCTCGAGATGATGGAATCGTCGGAAGAAATGGCCGAGGACATCCGCCGGGGCGCGGATCGCATTCGTCAAGAAGAGATCGAAGCCCGCAGCCGGCAAGAGGGAAAGAAGGAAGGGTTGAGGCGCATCGAGGATCGGCTCTCGAAGCTGCGAGGCGATCATCAGCGCATCGAGCGCGACATCGACCCCGACTGGTTGTCCGAATATCAGCGGATCAAACCCGTCCGAGGCTGGGCCGTCGCCGCATTGAACGGGAACATCTGCACCGGGTGCCACCAAAGCCTCATTCTGCAACTGGTCCACGAAATCAAGCACGGCGACGCGATCAAGACCTGCCCCAATTGCAGCCGCATTCTTTACATCCCCGAGGCAGAGGAATCGCCCGCCGAGTCTCCGCGGCCGGCGGAGCCTACGAAGGCGTGAATCGCGCCGCCCCCGACGCGCCGGACCCCGGAAAAATCCTCAATCGCCTGGCCGAGGGCCTGGACGTCGCCCGGCTCCTGCGCGACCATCCCGAATGGACGCGGGAAGACGTCCGGCGCGCCCTGGAGACCGGGGTCGAGCGGATTTCGGAAAGCCGGCCGGCCCGGTTGCCCCGGGACGACCCGAAGGAGAGCTTCCCCCGCTCCATCATCCTTTACGCCGATGGCGCCTCC
>JASLXW010000038.1:10341-15140 GCA_030740135.1 Nitrospinota bacterium | reverse complement strand
TCTTGTGGACGTCCCCCGCGGGACCGCCGGTGGTCTTGCCTACGAGGTCCTTGGGCGTGCGAATCCCGGACCCTTTCAGCGTGTGCCAGGCGTGCTGAGACTGAGCGGTTTCCAGGGCCAGCAGCTTGACGTTGGCGCCTCTTGAGCGCGCGATCACCACGGCGCCGGCGTCGCCGAGCCCGTAAGGGAAAGCGCCGGCGGCCACCTTCTTGATGGCGTCGGAGGAGCCGAACCCCCGGACGATCTTCACGTTCAGATTGGCTTTCTTGTAATACCCCAGCTCGATGGCGGCATAAAAAGGCGAGGTTGTTCCCTGAATGGTCCATGCCTGAGTGAATGTGACGGATTCCTCCGCGGCGCCGGCAAAACCCGAGGCCGTAACCGCCCATGCGAAAATGATGGACAGAATCCCAGCTCGTTTCATTGCGAATCCTCCTTTCGGGAATTCTTATTCCCCGTCACGTCCCGGCAAATGCGAAACATCGAGACTCCGCACGGGACCCTTCCCCGCGATCCAACCTCTGGTGGGTTCGCTTTCACCCTACCGAGACAAGCTGAAATCTGTCAATGGAAAACTTGTTAAGCGGCTCAGCGGCCTCCGGGTTTGTCGAGGGACCGCATCCCGGGGTCCAGCAGATCCCGCAGGCCGTCGCCGAGGAGGTTGAGCCCCAGGACGGTGACCATGACGGCGAGGCCCGGGAAGAACGACAGGTGTGGGGCCTCGAAAAGACGGAGGTGCCCCTCCTTCATGAGCGCGCCCCAGGAAGGGGTCGGGGGCTGCGTCCCGAGTCCCAGAAAGCTCAGCCCCGCCTCGGCCAGGATGGCGGAGGCGACGCCGAAGGTGGCCTCCACCAGGACCGGGCCCAGGAGGTTGGGGAGCAGGTGGCGGACGATGATCCGCGGGGCGCCTCCCCCGAGGGACCTCGCGGCGGTGACGTAACCCTCGGCTTTCAGCGCCAGCACCTGGACCCGGACGAGCCGGGCGTACCCCACCCAACCCATGACGCACAGGGCCAGGATCACGTTCTGGACCCCCGGCCCCAGGATCGCCATCAAGGCGAAGGCCAGCAGGATCCCCGGAAACGCGAGGAAGACGTCCGTCATCCGCATGAGCGATTCATCCACGAAACCGCCCAGATAGCCCGACAGCGCGCCGATCAACAGCCCCGCGGCGGCCGAGATCCCCACCGTCACCAGACCGACCGTGAGGGAGATCCTCGCCCCGAACACGACCCGGCTCAGGAGGTCCCGCCCCTTGCTGTCCCGGCCCAGCCAGTCGTTTTCCCCTGGGGGCGCGAGGCGAGTTTCGAGCCGCTGCTCGTAGGGCCCGGAAAGCGGCAGGATCGGCGACAGGACGGCCGCCGCGATGAGCGCCGCCACAATGGCCGCGCCCGCCCAGAGGTTCAGCCGCCTCATGAGTCGTATCTCACGCGCGGGTCGCAGAGCGTGTAAACCACGTCGGTGATGAGGTTCAGCGCCACGTACGTCAGGGCGATGGCCAGGACGCATCCCTGCACCAGGGGATAATCCCGGGCGGCGATGGCCTCGATCGTCAGCCGGCCGATTCCCGGCCAGGCGAAGATCGATTCGGTGATGACCGAGCCCGAGAGGACCGCGCCGGTCTGAAGCCCCGCCGCCGTCACCACGGGGAGGAGGGCGTTGCGCAGGCCGTGGCGCACCAGGACGGCCCACTCCGCGAGCCCTTTGGCCCGCGCCGTCCGGACGAAATCCCGGGGGAGCGCCTCGAGGAGGCTCGCCCGCGTCATGCGCGTCAGGATGGCGGCCAGGCCCGTCCCGAGCGTCAGGGCGGGGAGGATCAGGTGCTCGATCCCCCCCCGGCCCGAGGGCGGCAGCCAGTTGAACCGCAGGGAGAAGACGGCGATGAGCATTGGCCCCAGCCAGAAGTTGGGGATGGAGACGCCCAGGAGAGAGGAGACCATCGAGCCGTGGTCGACCCAGGATCGGGCGCGCGCCGCCGCGAGGATGCCGAGGGGGAGGGCGATAGCGAGGGCGGCCGCCATGGCGGCCGCCCCCAGCTCCAGCGTCGCCGGCAGGCGCTCGAGGACCAGGCCCGCGACGCCGCGCCGATGGTGGAGGCTTCGGCCCAGGTCCCCCTTCGCCAGCCCCCCGAGAAACCGGACGTACTGCTCGAGGACCGGCCGGTCCAGCCCCAGGGTCTTGCGGAGCCGCTCCAGGTCGGCGGCCCGGGCCTGTTCCCCGAGCATGATCTCGACCGGATCGCCGGGAATCAGGTGAATGATGAAGAACACGGCCGTCGCCACGCCGAGGACGACGGGGATCAACAACAGGACCCGGCGCAGGAGGTATCGCCGCACGTTTCAGAGCCCCCTTGGCTCGCCGGTCGGGGCCAGGCGGACGTCCTTCAGTGAGATCATGTCTTCGTCCGGATAGAGGACGAACCCCCGGACGCGCCGATTCAGGACGGCCACATTGGTCGCGTGCCAGAGGTTGACGTAGGGGAGGTCGCGCCCGAGGATCTCCTGGACCCGCCCATACGCCTCGCGCCGGGTCTTCGGAGCGTAAGCCGTCCGGCCCCGCTCGAGCAGTCGGTCCACGTCCGCGTTCCGGTAGCGTCCCCGGTTGGCCCCGTGGGGCGGGACGTTGCCGCTGTGGAAAATATAGTGGTAGATGTCCGGGTCCGTGACGCCCACCCAGGTGAGGGTATAGAGCTGGAAGGCACCCTTTCGGATGTCGGAGAAAAACGCGCCCCACTCGTAGGACCGGATGTCGAGGGCGATTCCCACGCGGCGTAGCTGTTCCTGGAGCACCTCGGCGATCTCGATTCGCGTCTCGTTCTGAGAGGTCTTGAAGGAGAGCCGGAATCGGGGCCGGCCGCCGTCGGGGTTCGGAAACCCCGCCTCGTCCAGGAGCCGCCGGGCCAGGTCCGGGTCATGGGGAACGGGTTTCAGGTCCTCGCGGTAGGCCCAGTGGTTTTCCGGCAGGAGCCCCTCCGCCGGACGCGCGAGACCGCGCAGCAGGTAACGGATAATGGGCTCCCGGTCGATGGCGTGGGCGATGGCCCGCCTGACCTTGGGGTTGGAGAGGACGGGGTCTTCCAGGTTGAAACCCAGGTAGGAGAAGTTGGTCCCCGGCGCGCGCATCACCTTCAGGCCGGGTGTCTTTTCCAGCCGGGCCAGGGAATCGGGCGAGACGGTGTTGACCGCCAGGTCGACGGTCCCCTTCTGAAGCTCGAAGATGCGGACGACGCCGTCCGGGAGGACCTTGTACCGCACCCCCGCGACTTGGGGGCGGCCCTCGTGATAGCGGGGATTCGCTTCCAGGACGGCCTCTTGATCGGTGACAAACCGGACGAACCGGAACGGGCCGGTCCCGACAGGATTCCGGCCGAACCCGCTCCCCGCGCGCTCGGCCCGGACCGGGACGATGTGGGCTGTCATCTCCGACAGGAACGGGGAGAAAGGTTTTGCCAAACGGAAGACGACGGTGAACGGGTCCGGCGTCTCGATCTCCCGAATCATCTTGTACCTTCCGCGCTTCGGGGACGCCGACTTGGGGTCCAGGATGGATCGGAAGGTGTAGGCCACGTCCGCGGCGGTGAGCGGCCCGCCGTCATGGAAAAGGGCGTCCTTGCGGAGGTGAAAGACGTACGTTGTGGGGTCGGGCCGTTCCCACCGGACCGCGAGGTCGGGGACGATGCGGGCGTTCCGGTCCTTGCGGACCAGGCGATTGAAGACGAGCTGGGTGATTCGCGACGAGGCGACGTCCAGCGAATAGCGGGGGTCCAGGTTCGTGGGGTTCGCCTCAAGGGCGACAGTGATGTACCCGGAGAACTCCTCGCCCCCTCGGCCGCAAGCGGAGGGCGACATCGCCAGGGAGATCAAAAAGAGCGTGAAGAAGGCCCGGTTGGCCGCTTCCCGTTTGAAGCGAACCGAGAATATGCTCCATGCTTCGCACCCGGTCATGGCTCATAAGTATGGCGTTGTCGGGAAAGGCAACGCAAGCGGACGAACCCGCCACGGGGAGGGGGGAGGCGTCCCGCGCCGATCCGGCGGGTGCGGACGGAGGAGGGCGGGACGGTGTGGGACAAGTCGGACAAGAAGCAATCCACGCGGGGTCCTTATGGGTTTTGCGCCGAAAGCGGTATAATCCTCAAGAGGTGTTGAGAAACCCGGTCCCTGATTGGAGTCGGTCATGTCAAGACTCACCCGTCGATTCGGTCCGGCCGTTGCCGGAATTTTTCTCGTCCTTTTTCTGGCCGCATTCGCGGCATCCGGGTATGCGCAAGGGAGCGTCCTTTCGGGGACGGCCAGGGCCCCCAAGGTGGGCGACAAGGCGCCCGCGTTCGATCTCGAAGGCTTTGATCTGAAGAAACAGATCGAGGGAGGGAGCCTGATCCTCGTCTTTTACCGGGGATATTTCTGAGGATACTGCCGCCACCAGCTCGTGCAGCTGCAATCCGAACTGTCGAAGATCGAGGCGTTGAAGGCCCAGGTCGTGGCTGTCAGCGCCGACAACCTCGACACCGCCCTGAATACAAAGGCGTCGCTGAGGCTCAAGTTCACCGTGTTGCCCGACCCGAACAAGGAAGTCATCCGGCGCTACAGCGTCCTGCACCCGGACGAAGGCATCGCCCGGCCCGCAGTCTTCATCATTGACAAGGAGGGCGTTGTCCGCTTCCGGTACATCGGAAAGAACGCGGCCGACCGGCCCAAGAACGTCCGGCTCCTGAACGCTTTGAGGTGGTTATGACAGAAAACGTTGTCCGGTGCCTGAGCTGCGGACTGGGGTCCATCGGAAGGGCGCTCGCCCGGGAGGCC
>JASLXW010000038.1:7020-10331 GCA_030740135.1 Nitrospinota bacterium | reverse complement strand
GGAACTCGAGGCAAGTGCAAAAAGCGGAAACCTTCCGAAGGCCGTAATGACCGTCGATCTCTACGGCCAATGCCCCGACTACCAGAGGATCGAGGTGCTCTGCAAGGAGTACGACATCCCGCTGATCGAGGACGCCGCCGAGGCGCTCGGGCTGGATTCTCCTTTGGGGGTCCCCGTTGCGGCGGACCTCAAAGAGGCCGTCGAGGCGCTGAAACCGGACGTGGTCCTCCATACGACCTCTTCGTACATCCCCGACATCCTGTCCCAGCTCGAGACGATCATTGAGGCGGATTGCTCCGTTGTCTCTTCCTCCGAACAGCTCGCGTTCGCGCCGCTGCACCACTGGAACGCCGCCGAGAAGCTGGACCGGATGGCCAAGGAAAAGGGCGTCGTGGTCCTGGGGACGGGCGTCAATCCGGGCTTCGTAATGGATCGCCTCGTCGTGGACACCGGCCGGAACTGCACGGAGATCGCGGCCGTCCGCGTCCGCCGGACGGTGGACGCCTCCCTGCGGCGGGAGCCTCTCCAGCGGAAGATCGGGGCGGGTCTCAGAGTCGAGGAGTTCCGTGAAAAGGCGGCCGGCGGCAAGTTCGGCCACGCGGGGTTCCAGGAGTCGGTCGCCCTGATCGCCCACGCGTTCGGGTGGGAGGGTCTGGAGATCACCGAGACCCTCGGCCCGATGGTGGCCGAGGCGCCGGTCGTGACGGATTATGTCCGCGTCGAGCCGGGGCAGGCGGCCGGGATCGATCAGCGGGCGACGGGGACGCTTGCCGGCCGGACGCTTATCGACCTCCGCATCCAAATGTACGTGGGGGCGAAGGACCCCGAGGACGCCATCGAGATCGAGGGGACGCCGGACCTGACACTGCGGATCCCCGGCGGGATCTTCGGCGACGGGGCGACGATTGGGCGGCTCATGAGCGCCGTTAACGAGATCCGCTCCCAGCCGCCGGGCCTGCGGACCGTCGTGGGCCTCGGGGCGTTCGACAAAACGCCGAATCCCATGCCGATACGAGGAGCAACGGACTAAAAGGCTTTTTATCCACAGATTTCACAGATTTTCAAAAACAAAGCCGCACACGAATTCGGTCTTTGGTTCTTTTCTTTCCATTCTGTGTAATCTGTGGATAAAAAATCTTTCCGCCTTTTCTGTTTTAACCAAAATAATTTCATGAAACATGAAATACCAAGTTGACAGGCCGCCTCCCATGTCGGTATCTTTTCAGGTGTTGCCCGAAAAGATTCGGGAAGGTGGACAGGGGGGAATACCGACTTGAACATCGCCCACGACAACCTCAGGGAGAAGGTCTATCAGCGGCTCAAGGCGCTCATCGTCAAGGAGACCTATCCGCCCGGCGCACGGATCAACGTCGAGAAGCTGACGCGCGAGTTCGGTGTGAGTCGCACGCCTATCTGGGAGGCCGTCCAGAAACTCACCCAGGAGGGCCTGCTCGAAAACGTCCCCCGCCGCGGGGTTTTCGTCCTCCATTACTCGCCCGATCGGGTGGAGGAGATTTACTCCCTATGGGAAGTCCTCGAAGGGCTGGTGAGCCGCCGCGCGGCGGAGCGCCGGAATCCCGCCGCCCTCTCCAAAATCCGAAAAGCCCTCGACCGGCAGGCCGAGTGTCTGGAACGGCATGACCTGGACGGGTGCGTCGAGGCCATCGAGGACTTTCACCGCGCCATCTCGGCGGCCTCGGGACACGGCCAGGCGAAGGGGTTGCTCGAGAGCATCATCGGCCAGGCGCGGACCCTGGGCTTCCGGGCGACTTACTTTCCGGGGCGGCCCGTCAAAGACGTGGAGGAGCATGCCGCCGTCTTTCGCGCCATCGTGAGCGGGGACGGGGACCGCGCGGAAAGACTGGCCCGCGCGCACATCCGCATTGTGAAGGAAAAGGTTCTGGAGAGCGTCGCCGGCGAGGGCCGGGAGAACGGAAAGGCCCGAAGCCGTCCGTTGGCCTGATTTTTCCGATGTCCGGTCTGCTCCCGGACCGGCAACCTCTCGGTCAAACCGCGAACGCGAACCGCATAGCGAGGTGAAACGTGGTGGACGCTGTAACAGAAACCGTGGGTTTCACGCTGAACGGCGAACCCGTCCGTCTCGATGTGGACGTCCGGGAGCTCCTTCTGCACACCTTGCGGGAGCGGATCGATCTGACCGGGACGAAAGAAGGGTGCACCACCGGGGCGTGCGGCGCCTGCGCGGTCATCCTCGACGGCCGGCCGGTGAACTCATGTCTCATCCTGACCGCCTCCCTGGAGGGGTCGGACGTCCGGACGGTCGAGGGCCTGTCCGACGGAGATGAGCTGGACCCGCTCCAGGAGGCGTTCATCGAGTTCGGCGCGACCCAGTGTGGGTACTGCATCCCGGGGATGCTCATGACGAGCCGGGCGCTTCTGGATGAAATCCCGGATCCCTCCGAGACGGAGGTCCGCCGCGCCCTGGCCGGGAACATCTGCCGCTGCACGGGTTACGTGAAGATCATCGAGGCGATTCGGAGCGCCGCTGCAAAGGCGCCAGGGGGGACATTTTGAAAACTGTCCCCCCCTGTCCCCCCCCCTCGAAAACTTTCTGCGGCCGAGCTACCGCTCGGCCTTATGGGGGGTGGGTGTCTTTGGCTGTGCCGGTCGGCTGTGGCCCTTGGTGGCTTAGGGTTTTGGATCGGGCGTCTGTGAGAAGCGCCGTTCGCCAGAGACGTTGTAAAGAGCATATAGAACCTTCAACCGCAGCTTGGCCGGCGCGCAAGTGCCAAGGAGGGGGGACTGAATCGTGACTAAAGGATTCGCCGTCATCGGAAAGCGGCTCCCGAGGCTGGACGCCTGGGACAAGGCAACGGGCGATGCCGTTTACGTCAGCGACTTCAAGCGTCCGGGGATGTTGACCGCCAAGGTTTTGAGAAGCCCCATCCCGCACGGGAAGGTCCTCGATATCGACACCTCGAAGGCCGAGGCCCTGCCGGGCGTCAAGGCCGTGATCATCGGAAAGGACGGGCCCGGAATCCGGTTCGGCGTGATGGACGGACCCATCGACCAGCTCCCCCTTCAGTTGGACAAAGTCCGGTTCGTCGGAGACGAGATCGCCGCGGTCGCCGCGGTGGACGACGCGACCGCGTTGGAGGCCCTCTCCCTGATCAAGGTGGATTATGAAGAGCTTCCGGCCGTATACGAGCCGGAAGACGCCTTTACCGATGACGCCATCGAGATTCACGAGGGCAAGAAGCGCAACGTCGCCAAGGAGTATCACCGCAACTTCGGTGAGGTGGAGAAGGCCTTCGCGGAGGCGGACCACGTTTTCGAGGACGAGTTCCGCA
>JASLXW010000038.1:0-7010 GCA_030740135.1 Nitrospinota bacterium | reverse complement strand
CACGGGTGCGTGGCCGAGTTCAACCGGGCGGGCCGGCTGACCGTCTGGCCCTCGACCCAGAACCCGCATCCCACGCGGGAGCGGCTGGCGCGGGTCCTGGACCTGCCTGTTTCTCACGTCCGGGTGATCAACAACTCCATCGGCGGCGCCTTCGGCAGCAAGATCGACATCGAGCCCCTCGAGCCCATCACCGCCCTGCTCGCCATGAAGACCCGCGGCCCCGTGAAGCTCCAGTACAGCCGGGAGGAGTATTTCATCTACACCCGGTTCCGGCATCCCATGGCCATTACGCAGAAGACGGCGGTGTCGAAGGAGGGGATGCTCCGGGGGCGGCAGGTCCGGATCATCACCGACAACGGGGCCTACACCAGTCACGCTCACCGGGTGACCAGCCTGGCCGGGAACACGCCTCCCGTCCTCTACCGGAACCCCGCCTACAAGTTGGACGCCTATGTCGTCTACACCAACAAGCCCTACGGAGGGGCGTATCAGGGCTACGGCAATCCCCAATCCTCGTTCGCCCAGGAGTGTCATTTCAACAGCATCTGCTCCGAGCTTGGCCTCGACCCCGTGGAATTCCGGCTCAAGAATTGCACCCATCACGGGGACAAGACGGTTTCCGGCGCGGAGGTCAACTCGTGCGAGCTCAGCGAGTGCATCCGGCGGGCGGCCGAGGGCATCGGGTGGTCGAAGAAGCGCGGCGACAGCAGTCCGGCCGACCTCGAGAAGAAGGGCGTCAAGCGCGGCCTGGGCATGGCCTTGGTCGTCCATTCGGCCAGCTCCATCGGCCTTCACGGCCCGGTCAACTTCGGCGAGGCGATCGTCAAGATGGCCGAGGACGGCTCGGTGACCCTCTTCTCGGGGACGTCCGAGATGGGGCAGGGTCTGGGGACGGCCATTTCCACCGTCGTCGCGGAGGAGCTGGGCATCCCACTCGAGAAGGTGAACCTCGTGCTCTCCGACACCGAAGTCACGCCGCCCGACCTGGGGGTGTACGCGACGCGCGGGGTCTTCGTCAGCGGGAACGCCGCCCACCGCGCCGCGCGCGAGCTCAAGAAGAAGCTTTACGAGAACGCCGCCGAGATGCTCGAGGCCCGGCCCGAGGATCTCGAATCCCGCGACGGCTACATCTTCGTCAAGTCGAGCCCGGAGGAGAAGACCTCGCTGGCCGAGATCGCCCGGGACTGCTTCTACAAGCGCGGGGCCTCCCTGGTCGGCACGGGCCAGTACAGCTCCGAGGGCAAGGGCCTCGACCCGGTGACCGGTTACGGGAACTACTGCCCCTCGTACATCTTCGGCGCGCAGGCGGTCGAGGTCGAGGTGGACGAAGAGACGGGCCATGTGAAGGTCGTCAAAGTGGTCTCGGCCCACGATGTGGGCTGCCTGCTGAACCCCATCGGGGCCGAAGGGCAGGTGGAGGGGGCGATCTCCCGCGGATTGGGGATGGCGCTTTCCGAGGAATTGGTCATGGAGGACGGCAAGCCCCTCAACGCGACTCTGCTCAACTACCGGGTCCCCACAATCCTGGAAATGCCCGAGGTCATCCCCATCTTCGTCGAAGTGGAGGAACCGGCCGGACCGTTCGGCGCGAAAGGAATCGCCGAGCCCGCCCAGGTGCCGACCGCGCCCGCCATCCAGGACGCCCTCTACGACGCCGTGGGCATCCGGATTCAGACCACCCCGTTTACGCCCAAGAAGGTCCTCCAGGCGATCGAGCGCCGCGGCAGGAAGGCGCGCAAGCCCGAAAGCCCCGTGTCCGGTGGCGGGACGAACGGAAAGGGCGCGTGATGGAGCCCTTCGAGCTGCACCGGCCCACCGAAGTGGGCGAGGCGATGGAGATTCTGGCCCGCCACGGCGAGGAGGCCATGCTCATGGCGGGAGGGACGGACGTCCTCATTCAGCTTCAGCAGGAGGTGAAGGCGCCCGGGCACGTTGTCCTCCTGAACCGGATCAAGGCTCTCGAGGCGGTCCGGATGACCGATGACGGCGGTATGGTCGTGGGGGCCGGCGCGCGGCTCGCGGACATCGAGCGATCGCCCGTCATCCAGGAACGTTTTCCCGTCTTGGCCCAGGCGGCCTCCCACGTCGCCTCGCCCCTGATCCGCCAGACGGCCACCCTGGGCGGGAACATCTGCCTCGACAACAAGTGCTGGTACTACGACCAGACCGCCCACTGGAAGGAATCCCACCACCGCTGTCTCAAGCACGACGGCGACATTTGCCATGTCGTCGTGGGCGGCGACGTGTGCTATGCGATTTCCGCCTCGGATACGGCCCCGGCCCTCATCGCGCTGGGGGCGAAGGTCCGCATCGTCGGCCCGGACGGCGACCGGGTGATCCCCCTGCAGGGGCTTTACACCGGGATCGGCGAGACCCCCATCGAGCTTGCGCCCAACGAGATCGTGACGGAGATTCAGGTCCCGCCGCCGGGTCCGGCGGCGGGGAGTTGTTACCGGCGGATCGCCACGCGGGGGGCCATCGATTTCGCCTTCGCCTGCGCGGCCGCGGTCGTAACGCTCGACGCCGGCGGAAAGACTTGCGCGGACGCGCGCATCTGCGTGAACGGTGTTTCCATGAAGCCGGTGGACGCGGTCAAGGGCTCCGCGCTCCTCGTCGGAAAGGCGCCTTCCGAGGCGCTCTTCGACTCGGCCGCCAAAGAGGCCTCCAAGGAATCCCGGCCGTTCAGCGACATCGAGAAGCTGGCCGGATACCGCGGGAAAATGGTCCGCGTCATCGTCCGGCGGGTGTTGGAGGCGGCCTTCGAGGCGGCGGGTTGATGGTTTCGCACCGTCCGTCGTTTTTCGCCGGAATGGTTGATATAATCACGCGGAATTTTCGACGGAGCGAACGTCGGTTCATCGAGCCGGGCGCCGGAGCGGGCGGCCCCGGGCAAGCTGAAGGAGAGGAGTCAAGATGGGCCTGGATCAAAAGGCCATGGGCGTCCTGAAGCTCTACCTTCGGGACTATCCCATCGAAGACAACCAGTGGCACTTGTTCGATAAGTGGGGGGTTCAGGCTCAGCCTTGGGCCGCCCGTGAGGGCAAACGGGGACTGGTGTACCGGTACCGAGAAGAAGACCCCGAGCTTGTCCGGGCCATCATCGTGAATTACTTCGACCCGCCCAAACCCCTCGCCCCCGGCCAGAAGGCGAAGCGCACGTCCCTGGATGAAGACGATGACGGCTCGGAGGCGCCCGCCGTCCTGGCCGTCTTGCCTTACATCAATTGCATCGCCTGGCACACGGAGTCCCAGGATCAGGTCAACCGTTTTGTCCGGGAGACCTACCACTTCTTCCATCCGGCGGGGACCGGCAAATATCTTTTCGGGCGCAAAAGAAGCGGGATTTCCCACTGGACCGAGGAGGGCTCGGACCTCGGCGGTTCGGATGACGGGCTGGAACCCTTTGTTCTGGAGCGGCTGCGGGAGATCCGGGACGAGAAGGTCGCGGCCGCCATCGCGGACGTGCATTCTTCCGCGCCGCTGGCGGGGGAGGATGAGCTGGAGGCGGGTCTGCGGGACGTTTTCGATTCGACGGACCACATCAAGCCCTACTGGAAACCCCTCGAGATCTACGAGATGCCCGGTCCGTTCAACCTCGCCCTCTTCCCTGCGGATAGTCGCTAGATAGTTACAGGAACTTTTAGGGTTGTGAGACAATCTTTCCTAGATTGGGAGCCGGAAATTTGGGAATGAGTCCCTTGCTCGGTTTTCTTTTAAGCCCCTTCCGGTGTCATTGCTAAAAAGCGAATAATATGCCACCCATGGATGGAGGGACGGAGCATGTTGCGAATCGGATTTCTCCTCGGGACCACGCTTCTGCTACTGGTTGCCCAAGCGGAGGCGAAATGCACCATCACCATCAAGGGGAAGAACGGTGGGGGCCGCTCGGCTGTTTCAAAGGTGAGCGTCGATATGTCTTACTCAAAGGTTCAGACCATTGGCGCTCCCTTCATCTCCCTGCACAAGAAGCGGTACAACAGGAGAAGAGGTCCTATGATCGTGCTGAAAAAGGGGAAAGGATTTCGCAGGATGTACGACCTTCCCTGGGGGTGCAACATCAAGCGTCGTTATCGGTTCCGCTTCGTCAATAAACACAAGAAAGAGTACATCTACACGGCGAGATGGACCACCAAGAGGGAGTTGAACCTCGGAGATATTGCGAGGTACTTTGGCGATCGTCCCTACCAACCCCTCGGAAGAGGTGGTTCTTTTTGAAACCGCCCAAGTCTGGCAGTTCGTCGTCGAGGTGGATAAGAAGTCGTTCAGTGAATCGCGTTTCACCCCTGTTGTGAGTTCATGAAAACTGAATGACGTTTCACACCTGACGAGGGGCATGTCATGCGGTTTCTGCGAAGCGTCCTGATTGCCGTTTTGGTTTCAGTTCTTCTACCCTCCTCCCTGTTCGCTCAGACCAAAACCATCGGCGCCGGTCTGGACACGATGGTTCTCGTCCCGGCGGGTGAGTTCATCATGGGGAGTAACCAGGACAGCGACGAGATGCCGCAGCGGCGGGTCTATCTGGACGCTTTTTACATCGACAAGTATCCGGTGACAAATTCCCGGTTCCGGAGGTTCGGAGAGCCGGCGGAGAATCAGGGCTCGCAGTTCAACGGTGACCGCCAGTCGGTTGTGGGTGTGACGTGGTATCAAGCCCGGGATTATTGCAAGTCAGTGGAGAAGCGATTGCCGACGGAGGCAGAGTGGGAGAAGGCGACTCGGGGCGTGGACGGCCGGAAGTACCCCTGGGGGACCCGGTGGGACGGCTCAAAGGTCATCTGGCGCGAGAACAGCGGCATAAAGACGCACCGGGTGGATCGAACGTACAACACTCACCGGAGTCCATTCGGCGCAGTGGACATGGTGGGGAACACGTGGGAGTGGGTTCAGGATTGGTACGGGACGGAGTACTACCGCAATGCCCCGAATCGCAACCCCAAGGGACCGGCGTCTGGCAGCGGGCGCGTTTTGCGCGGCGGTTCGTGGCTCATCGTCGCCGATTCCAGGTTCTTCCGCGCCGCCTACCGGTTCTGGTTCGACCCTGGCACTCGGAGCTACGATTTTTCGTTCCGTTGCGCCAAGGCTTCAAAGTAACCCCTTGCCCTTTTGGAGGTCCAGGGCGGGGGGTTCTCACCGCTTCTTGCGAAGTCGAATTTTCTCTCAAACTGGACCGGTTTCAGGGGGCAGATCACTACGTCTAATTGTGATACCCTCCAATTGGCGAAAGCCAATAGCGAGGCTCTGCAAAGGTAATATGCAAATTTTCAGGAAGCACTGTTGAGGAAACCCTCCCATGCCGACCGTGACAGTCAACGGAGTGAAGCTGAACTACCTCGTACGGGGCGAAGGCCCACCCATCGTGCTCTCCCATGGGTTTCAAAGCTCCCCTTTTTCGTTCACACCCATCCTAAATCACCTCGCGGAGCGATTCAGCGTTTTCGCGTTGGACAAGCGAGGACACGGGGATTCGGAGAAGCCCCCGGGGCCTTACCGAATTCAAGATTTTGCGAACGACCTTCTCGCTTTCCTCGACGCACTGGGGCTGGAGAGAGTGGATTTCCTCGGCCACAGCATGGGCGGGCGGACAGGCACGCTCCTCGCCATCGAACACAGTGACCGGCTGAACCGCCTCATGCTGGTTTCCTCCTCGGCAGGTCCTCCGTCCGGTGCCTACCAACAGCACTTTGAGGTTCTCCTCCGGGTCGCCATCGAAGAAGGGATGGAGGCCGTGTTCAACCACAACGAGTATCGAAGGTTGCTGCCTTCGCAATTGCTCGAGGGTCCGCTCGCGGAGGAATACCGCGAACGCTTCCTGAAGAACACCCCGGAAACCTACGCCGCTTCGGCGAACGCCCTCTTTACCATGCCGGACCTGACTGGCCGCCTCGGAGAGATCAGCGTCCCAACCTGGGTCTGCTACGGAGAGAACGACCCCGGTCCACTCGATTTTAGTGACGTTTACCTGGAGCGCATTCCGAACTGCACGCGCGTCATACTCCCAGGCTCTGCGCACTTCCCGATCTGGGACAACACCGAAGTATTTCTGACGGCTCTCCAGGACTTTCTGGCCAAAGTTCCCGTTGCGTGAGTGATGCGCGGGAGACTCTCTAATTAAAACCTCCAGGTCGTCCTCGAAAACTTCTCTCCTTATTGACCGGCCCTCTGTTGATCTGTCCCCAGGAAACAGAGGGCCGGTCAATAAGGAGAAGCATTCGGGCCCTTTGGGGTCTCCGGGGTCGCAAGTGTCTAGCCAAGAGGCTTCGATGAGGAGCGAAGAGAAGTCAGGCCTCAAACACTTAGAGGTCAGCGTTTGCCTTGATGCCTCGAACACCTTCCGTGTCCAGCCGGCTACCCGGAAGCGGGCGGAGGAAATCGCCCTGGATGCGGCCCGGAAAAATGCGAAGAAACTGAAGGCGTTGAGGTGGAATGTGAGTGTTGAGGCTTTGAAAAAGAGAGTCAAGAAGGGGCAGGGGGCGGGGCTCTCACCGCTTTCTTGCGAAGGCGAAAATCCTCTCTCTTAACGTGGATCGGGTTCAGGGAGGCAGGTCAAAGCGGCTTCCGCTCTCATCCGATGCCATATCCCCTCGCCCAACCAAGGCCCTGGACCGTACCAGCCCGAGGGCGATACTCGGCCCCGACCCATCCGTCGTAGCCGAGTTCATCGAGCAGTTCGAACAGGTAGGGGTATTTGATCTCACCGAAGTCCGGCTCATGGCGGCCTGGAACGCCCGCAATGTGAATGTGGCCAATCCGGTCGATGTGTTCGCGAAGGGTCTGGGCCAGGTTTCCCTCTGCGATCTGGGCGTGATAGATGTCGTAGAGGAGAAGCAGATTGTCTGCTCCCACACGGTCGATGACCTCCAACGCCTCCTCCGTGCGCGAGAGAAAGTATCCGGGAACGCCGTGTTGGTTGATGGGCTCGATTAGAAGTCGAAGGCCGAACTCCGCCAACGCGCCCGTTGCCCACCGAAGGTTCTCGACATAGGTTTTCAGACATGCGTCGCGTGTCACGC
>JASLXW010000389.1 GCA_030740135.1 Nitrospinota bacterium | reverse complement strand
TCCTCATCAACACCTTCCAAGGGGTGAAGAACGTCGAGGCCAACCTCCTGGAGGTGGCGCGGTCGTTCTGCTCCACCGAGCGCCAGCTCTGGCGCGACGTGATCCTGCCCTCGGCGGTCCCCTACATCGTCGCGGGCCTGCGGCTCTCCATCGGACGCGGGTTGGTGGGGCTTGTGGTGGCGGAGTTGTTCACCTCCCTCGCCGGGTTGGGCGCAATCATCGTCAACGCACAGACCGACATGGAAAACGACTCGATGTTCGTCCCCATCGTCATCCTGATGACCCTTGGAATCATCCTCAGCGAGGGGCTCAAGTGGTTCGAGCGACGGATCGCCCCGTGGAAGACACAGGAGAATTGATCGGTTGAGCCGCACCTCCGGCGACAACCCAACCCTGGAAGCCTTGCGCAACTGGCATCCCCGGATGCTGGCCAATGGCGTGGATTACAACGACGCCGAGGAGACCCTGAAGCGCGTCGAATCCTGGGACGACTGGTGTCGGGCCTGGTGCGCGACGGCCGCCATCCATGAAGACCTGGCGCGGGAGGCCCTCGAACGGGGCCGGAGGCAGACGGCGGCCGAGGCCTTCCTGAGCGCCTCGGTCACCTACCACTTCGCCCAATTCGTCTGGGACGAGGACCTCGGACAGAAGCAAATCGCCCAGGACAAAAAGGTCGAGACGTTCCGGGCGGCCCTGCCGCTGCTGGATGAACCGATCGAATGGGTCGAAGCGCCGTTCGAGGACACCATCCTGCCCGGGTTCCTCCGCAAGCCCCGCGGCGCCGACCGCCCCCCGGTCGTCCTCATCATTGCGGGACTCGATTCGACCAAGGAGGAATTCTACAGCCTGGGCGGCGACTTTCTCGCCCGGGGCATGGCCGTTCTGGCCTTCGACGGACCCGGCCAGGGGGAGGTCCATCCGCACGTCAAAATGCGCGAGGATTACGAGTCGGCCGTCTCGGCGGTCATCGACTTCGTCCTGTCGCGCAACGACCTGGACGGCGGGCGCGTCGGCGTCTGCGGGATCAGCACCGGCGGCTACTACGCCCCCCGCGCGGCGGCCTTCGACGGCCGGACCCGGGCATGCGTCGGCGTGGCCGGCTTCCACCACATGGCCGACTGCTGGGACGACATGCCCCTGCTGACCCGAAAGGGGTTTCGGCACGCCTGGGGGGCGAAGGACCTGGATGAGGCGCGTGAGCGATCGATGGCGATCACCCTGAAAGGGATCGCCGCGAAGATCACTTGTCCCCTCCTCATCATTCACGGCGCGCTCGACCGGATCGTTCCCGTCTCCCAGGGCGAGGCCATTGTGGCCGAGGCTTCCGGCCCGAAAGAATTCGCCCTGTTCCCCGACGGGAACCACGTGTGCAACAACATCCCTTACAAGTACCGGCCCCTCGCGGCGGATTGGCTCCGCGAGGCGCTGGGATAGGCCGGGGATCGAAAATCGCGCTTGCCCCGCAAGGGCCGAAAATGAGAAATTCAGGGTGAATAAAACAGAACGTTCAGGCTTCTAAATCAACAAGGGCGTAGGTCACTGCGGACACGTATGATCCGAACCGACGCCGTTCAAACCCGCGGGGGGGAAACCTCCACTTCAAAATGAGGAGGGAAGGGAACATGCTGAAAAAGACGTTTGTTCTGTTCTTCTTGATCGCGACAGGGTTCGCATTTGCCCTCTCACCCGCCGCCACGGCGGCGACGAAGCTCCATTTCGGGATGCCGACGCCGAAACCCAATGTCGTCCACATCCCCGTCTACCTGGCCCTGGATCGGGGGTTCTACAAGGCGCAAGGCCTAGACGTGAAGATCTCCCGCTTCCGCGGCGGAACCCGGGCCCATCAGGCCATCACCGCCAAGGGGACGGACCTGGACCTGGCCTGGATCCCCGGCCCCCTGACCATGTCGGGCATCGCCCGCGGGTCGGGGCTGAAGATATTCTGCTCCTACGCCCACAAGAACGAGGCCGTCCTCGCCGTGCAGGCCGGTATCAAGAAACCGGCGGACCTGCGGGGGAAAAAGCTGGGCATCGAAGGAAAGTTCGGCTACTCCCACCTGGGGATGCTCTCGGTCATCCGGCCCGCGGGCGTGACCGATAAGGACGTCAATTACGTGCGGACGACGCCCCCGCAGCGGGTGAGCTTCATCATCTCGGGGAAGGTGGACGCCGTCCTCATGCACATCGAGCAGGTGGCCTTTGCGCGCATGAAAACCAAGGGGCGGGTCCACACCCTCGCGCGAATCTGGGAAACGCAGCCCGACTACCTCTACGCGGCCGTCTCGGCCCCCGGGGTGAAAATCAAGGCCAACCGGCGCGCCTACGTCAGGCGCCACAAGGGCCCTCATCAAAGCAACCCGCTTCATGTACAAGAACAAGGCCGCGACGATCAACACCGCCGTTAAGTTCCTCCGGGGCGGCAAGAAGGCCCGAAAAGGCGCGTCCAAGACGTACGACATCATTACGAGAGCGAGAATCTGGACCACGAACGTAGGTCTGCCCATGAAGGTGCTGAGATACACCAATGACCTGAACGCCAAGTTGGGCCGCTACAAGAAGGGCAAGCCCAAGATCAAGGACATGGTGGACTTCCGCATCGGCCGGGCCGCCATGAAGGCCTTCGCCAAAAAGTCCGGGAAGAAGGCCCGGCGTAAAAAGTAAATGTAAAGCAGCAAGGAGTTCGGCCCCGGGTTGTTTGAGGGCGGGGCTCCGGTTTCATCGGCATAAAGGGGGCGGTCCGGCCGGACCGTCCCCTTTTTTGCGTCCGGGCTTCGGCGATCGCTCAGTCTTGGGCCACGCCGTGCGGGTGCATTATGACGCGGTAGGCCCCCCCCTTGCGCTCGCGGAAGGTCTCCAGGGCTTCGCCGAAGTCGGTCAGCGCCATCCGGTGGGTGAGGAGCGGGGCGACGTTCACATAACCCCGGGCGATCATCTCGAGGCCCCGGCGGCAGACCCACTTGGGATTCGCCACCGAGCCGTGGATGTCGAGGTGGCCCCGGACGATCACGCTGAGGTCCACCCGCAACTCCCTGCCGGGCGAGGTCGAGCCGGCCAGGACGATCCGCCCGCCCCGCCGGGCGGAGAGGAGCGCCTGAAGGGCCGCGTCGGCCGATCCCGCCAGCTCGACGACCACGTCCGCCCCCCTTCCGCCGAAGTGTGAGCGGATGGCCTCGACGGGGTCTTTCTCCGACCGAACGTTCACGGCGGCGTCGCAGCCCAGGTCCTCCGCCAGCGCCAGACGCTCGTCCCGCGTCCCCGCGACGACGACCTTCCCCGCCCCCCGGGCGCGGGCGATCTGCGTGGCGCAATACCCGATGGCCCCGGGCCCGATGACGAGCACGTCCTCGCCCGCCTCGATGCCGATCCGCTCGATGGCGTAGAGGGCCACGCCGACCGACTCGATGAACGCCCCCTGGCCGTAGGAGAGGCCCTCCGGAAGGCGGTGGAGCGCCTTGACGGAGACCGCGCAATACTCCGCCAGGCCCCCGCCGGTCGTGAAGCCGACATGGGCGTGCCCTTTGTCCACCCGGCCGTAGTTCTCGCAAAGGTTGTACCGGCCTTCCAGGCACATCCGACAGCGCCCGCAGCCTACATGGGGCTCCGCCCCGACGCGGTCGCCGGGTTGAAGCTCGTCCACCCCCTCGCCCACGGCGACGACCTCGCCGCTCCATTCATGCCCCGGCACGTGCGGGAACTTCGTGCCGGGGAACATCCGGCCGAGGATCTTGAAGTCCGTCCCGCAAATGGTCGTGGCCATCACCTTGACGAGCGCGCCGCCCGGGGCCGGATCGGGGATGGGGATCTCGTCGATTTCGTACTTGTCCGGCTCGGGGTAGACGACCGCTTTCATCGTATCGGACATGGCGTGGACCTCTGTCGATATTGCCTCAAGTTTCCATTCCGGTCCGGGAATTGTAGCATAGGGATATACAGTCGGCGGGCCCTTGTATGGGTTCAAGACATATGAGACACGGGGGCCGTTTTTTTGAATGTTTCCAGGTCCTGGGCGGGCGTCAGGTAG
>JASLXW010000388.1 GCA_030740135.1 Nitrospinota bacterium | reverse complement strand
GCCCCAATCTTGATCAGCGTCTCCCGAAGTGTCGTCAGCGACCAGTGCTTCACCGCTCTCGGCAATGCCAGCCGCCGCAGGAAGTTCGCCAGGTTGTACGCCAAGGCAAACAGCTGCAGGCGAACCGGTTTTCGGAGGTGTCGTTCTTGGGCAGACTCCGGAGATGGGATCTCCACGCCTGAATCTGTCTTTTTCGACCCAGCTTAGCGGTGATTTCCTTCCACTCTTTTACGGTCCCCATCATGGCGTCCCGGGGGGAGAGTGTCCCGGGGACGGCCTCGAAAAGATTGCGGCTCAGGACCTCTTGGTATTCGGCCGCCCCCACGAGAGGGATTTCAGGGACCATGATCTGCATCAGCCCCTTGAGGATCCCGATCACCTCCGGCGTATACGAAGCTTTGATCTTCGGGTGCTCGAAGTGGCCGGGTCGGTGGGGCGTAAAATTTGAATTCGGCCTGGCCGCCAACCGGGCGGAGACCTGGGGGGACGTGAGCCACTGGACGAGCCAGTAGGCGGCCTCCGGATATCGGCTGTATCGGTTGATCTGCCAGAGAACGGAGCCCAGGGTCAACGCCCTGCGGAACGCCCCCCCCCCGACCAGTGAACCGGGCACCGTGCAGAACTTCACCTTGCCCGCGACCTTGGAGCGTCCGGGACGCTTGATGCCGTGGATGGCCGAAGCAACGGTGAGAATGGAAAACACCTTGCCTTCCAGGAAGGCGGAGATGCTCTCCTCCCGTGTCCAGGCCATGCTGTTTTCCGGCATGTACTTGCTGATTTCGACATATTCTTTCGTGGCCTCGACGGCTTCCGGGGAATCGAGTGTCGGGTTCATCTCCTCATCGAACGGGGCTTTTCCCTTGGAATAGTACCGCTGGAGCCACCACCGCCATCCCTGGCCAAGGGATCGGACCCCCAGGGCGCCGTAATACTTGGAAGCATTCTTCTTGTCGGTCGACTCGCGCGTATAAAACTCCGCCAATTGCTTCCACTGTCGCCAACTATCCGGGCAGCCGGGAACCCAACCGTATTTCCGCTTAAAGGTGGATCGCTCCGCGGGCAACGCCGTCAAATCACGCCGGATAACCAGAATCAGGATTTCCTCGTTGGCGAACAGGCCGTACGTCTTCGATCGGTAGCGGCCCAGGTTCCGGAACGCGGGGGCGGCCGCGTTCAAGTCCGGAAGGCCCGCTCGGATCAAATCGTCCAACGACAAAAGCACCTTGCTTTCGATCCCCTCGGGTATTCCGGCCGAAGGCGCGAGAAACAAATCCAGGCGGCCGGTCTTGGAAGACGCCTCGGCCTTCATCCGTCGAAGGACGTCCGGCTCGCTCACGACCAGCATGTCCTTCACGGTGATCCCGGTTTTCCGCCGGAACTCCTCGATCGCTTTCCCCAACGTCTTCGCATAGCGCCGCGGGACCACAACCGTCAGATTGATGGCCTTGCCTCCCCGACGCGCCAGGGTGGCCTTTCCTCCCGAAACGGCCCGGGCCGCCGGCGTGGCGCCCATCACATGGCCCCCGGCCCGATCGGCGCCCAGGACCGCCCAAAGCCCCAGGGCCGCCGCGAGAATGGAGCGCCCCCGCGGGGGCCGTCGCTTCCGCCGGCCGCGCCGGGTCCGGGCTTTTCCAGGCTGATCCGTGTGATCGTCCGCGAATGTCACGGCATTTCCTTCCGACTCGCCGGCTTGGCGGGTCTCACCGGCCGTTGGATCATGGTAACCTCGGGGCTCGAACATTGTTCGCAAGTTGACCGGCGGACGGGCCACAGGGCCGGGTTTCCGATTCAAAGGACCGCCGCCTCCGCGCGCGTCGGGCAGGTTTCGCGTCCAGAAAGGGGCCGTTTCGGATGACTCGACTCATCGGCTGTTTGCTTTTCGCGATCTGCCTCCTCTGGACGATCTCCGGCCCGCTCAACGCGCAATCGGCCTTCCGGCTTCCGGCCGTGTTGATGATCAATTTTCTCAACCGCACACAGCAAATCGCGTACGCCATCGGCCTGAGCGACTGGGAGCGGTTGCGGTCCGAAGCCGAAGGGTTGGCCACTGAAGCGGAAAGATACGCAGGAATCGTTCCGCCCGGAATTCCCCTGGGAAAAAGGCTGAAGGATTTTCGCAAAGACGTGGACGCGCTGATCCGGGCAACGCAAGGCCGGGACAGAGAAGCCGTCGGCCGGTCGTTCGGACGAATCGAAACCGGCTGCATGACGTGCCATAAACTGTATCGGGATTTGTGAGAACGGACGCGACTTTCAACCGGGCCGATCTCCAACGAACCCGGGCCTTTCACTTCACCACCGAATCGGGGTCGCCCCCGCGGGAGCCTTCAGACCGCCTGTTTCCGACTCTTTCTGGGGGGAGAGGGGCGGACGCTCATGGAGGCGTCCAGGAGTACTCGAGTCGCTCGACCCGGCGGCCTTCACTCATGGCCTCCATGATCTCGGGAACATCGTCCGGCTGGATCCCGCAATACCACGTTCCTTCGGGATAGATAACCACCGTCACCCCCGCGCCGCACGGCCCCAGACAGGAGGCGGAGGCCATCATGACCTTATCCCAGAGATTCCGCTTGCCGACTTCATCGGCGAAGCGCATCATGCACTCCTGAGCTCCCTCGGGGCCGCAGGACCCCCTGGGGTGGCCTTCCGGACGCTTGTTGTTGCAAATGAAGATGTAATGGGCCGGCCCTTTGGGTTCCATCCTTCAGCGCTCTCCTCTAAAAAACCGCACCCGGCTTTTCGATCCCTCCGAGAGGGGGGATCGGGCGTGAACCTGTACGAAAGGGGGGCGGAAACCCACTCCCCCTCCGGGACCGGGATTGAGTTTGTCTGCGCGCCCGTGGGCATTTTCCCGGAGGCGTCGTTCGGATGCGTCCGATTACTTCGCGGCGGCGAGGAGGGCGTTCACCTTATCCCAGTTGATGACGTTCCACCATGCGGCGATGTAATCGGGACGGCGGTTCTGGTAATTCAGATAGTAGGCGTGCTCCCAGACATCGATGCCGAGAATGGGCGTCGCTCCCTCGGTCCGGGGGCTGGTCTGGTTGGGCATGGCCTTGATCTCGACGGCGCCGCCCTTGGCCAGCAGCCAGCACCAGCCACTACCCTTCACCCCGATGGTGTCCTTGGTGAACGCATCCTTGAAGCCGGCAAAATCGCCGAAGGCGGAATTGATGGCATCGGCCACGGCGCCCGTCGGCTCGCCGCCCCCGCCCGGCTTCATGGTCTTCCAGAAGATGTTGTGATTGTCGGTCCCGCCGCCGTTGAAATTGACGCCCCCCCGGGAATCCTCGGGGACTTTGCCGATGTTGGCCAGAAGGTCTTCGACCGACATGCCGGCGAGATCTCCCCCCAGCTTTTCCAGGATTCCGTTCACGTTGTTGATGTAGGTCTGGTGATGCTTGGAGTGGTGGATCTCCATCGTGCGGGCGTCGATATGGGGCTCCAGGGCGTTGTATGCATAGTCCAAATCCGGCAGCGCGTAGGCCATGTCTGATTCTCCCCTCGGAATCAAGTGGCGTAAATGACGTAAGGGAAGACGACGCGCTTCGCGCCAAGCCCCCCCTAGCACATCAAAGCTCGCCGTCCCTGAATGGACGGGGACCGGCGAATGCTCAATGAGAGTTAGTACCATGACCATTCTAATACGGACCGGAGCGTTGTCAACTTGAACCGACGGGAGAGCCGGATCAATCCGCAGGATGGATTAAAAATCAAGAAATCCGATGATGTTGTATCTATTGTGTGTGATTCCCTGATCGACGCACCGCTGGCGGGGGAAACCTTGGAGACGTTGGAAGGGGCGATTCCGCGTTCAATGATTTCCCAGAGCGTAAGGAGGCACGCATGAAACAGTGGAGCCGGAGAGAGATTCTCGCGTTATTCGCCGAATCGATGGCCGCCATGCCGGCCGCGGCCGTCCTTTTGAGCGCGAAACCCTCATGGGCCATCAAGCCCAAGGCGAAGATCAAGGCGGCCTTCGTCCTGGTCGGTCCTGTGGGGGACGCCGGATGGAACTACGCCC
>JASLXW010000387.1 GCA_030740135.1 Nitrospinota bacterium | reverse complement strand
GCGGCGTCGCGCACGTCCCGCGTCATCGGGCCGATCTGGTCCAGCGAGGAGGCGAAGGCCACGAGGCCGAACCGCGAGACCCGGCCGTAGGTCGGCTTCAGGCCGACGATGCCGCAGCAGGCCGCCGGCTGGCGGATGGAGCCTCCGGTGTCCGTCCCCAGGGCGGCGGCGCAGAGCCCGCCCCCGACCGCCGCGGCGCTCCCGCCGCTTGAGCCGCCCGGGATGCGATCCGGGTCCCAGGGGTTCTTGACGATGCCGTACGCCGAGGTCTCATTGGAGGACCCCATGGCGAATTCGTCCATGTTCGTCTTGCCCAGGAAGACGGCGCCCGCCTCCCGGATCCGGGCGACGGCGGTGGCGTCGTAGGGCGCGATGTAGTCGCGGAGGATCTTGGAGCCGCAGGTCGTTTGGACGCCGCGGGTGCAGAGCAGGTCCTTGAGAGCGATGGGGACCCCGGTCAGGGGGGAGACGTTCTCCGCCTTCCGGCGTCTCTCGTCCGCCGCGCGCGCCATGTCCAGGGCCGCTTCTTCCTGAACGCTGATGTAGGCGTTGGTCTTGGGGCCGGTTTCGGCGATCCGGTCCAGGAAAGACCGCGTGATCTCTTCGGAGGAGTATTCGCCCCGTTCCAACCCCTGAGAGAGCGCGTGCATGGGGGTGTAGGAAATCGATTCACTCATGGGCTGTTTTCCGGAGACCCCGTTCGACGAGGTCTCCACTTTGCCGGCAGTGAAAGGGTCAGGACGGGAGAACATCCAGGATCTGCGTCTTGAGCAGCGCCGCCAATTCGCGGACGCGGGCTTCCCCTTCCGGTTCGATCTGGATGACGGCCCGATGTCTTTCGGGTCCCGTGAGCAGCCGGATGCCGGGTTCGCGGGCCAAGTCGGCCTGAATCCGGGTCAAGGCGGCGTCCCCGCGCAAGGTTGGAGCGTAGGCCGACAGGCCCTCCAGGTCCAGCTCGAGCTCCACCCTGTCCCCCCGAAGGCTAAGCTCCGCCCACCCGAGCAGGCGGGCGCCCGACGCCACCGAAAAGGATGCGCGCCCCGAAATCGGCCGATCCTCGGAGATGTCGGCTCGGGCCTGAATCAGCTCGCGCCGGACCTCCCCGAAGATTCGGGCCGCCGCCCCTGAAGACCCCGCGGCGGACGGATCGGCCGTCGCACGGGTCGGGTGTTCGGTCCCCCTCTCCCCCCCCCCTCCCTGGGCTTCCAGGAGGTCGATCATCCGGTCCAGGCGCCGCTTGATGCCGAACACCGCGAAGGGCAGCGTGAACCACAGGATCACCAGGACGGCCAGGACCGCCCAGAACAAGGGCAGGAAAATGACGATGGGGCCGAGCTCGTATCCGGAAAATCCGGTCATGGATCAGAAGGTCGGACGCTCGCGGCCAGGACAGGTTCCCCCACGAAGCCATCCCAACTTGTCCATCCCGGGACGGCGCCGGCGGTTACTCTTTGAAAAGATGCTTGAGGAAATCGGACTGGGCGGGCATCAGGAGGGTCGTCTCGGTTTTCAGGGATTTTTTGTAGGCCTCCAACGTCCGCAGGAACCCATAGAATTCCGGGTCCTTCTTGAAGGCCTCGGCGTAAATCGAGACGGCCTTGGCGTCCCCCTCTCCACGCATTTGCTGTTCTTTCTGATACGCGTCGGCGAGGAGGATGGTTTTCTCCTTGTCGGTTTCGGCCCGGATTTTCAGGGCCTGCTCTTGTCCCTCGGAGCGGTACTGCCTGGCGATCCGCTGGCGCTCGGCCTGCATCCGGCCGAAGATGGCCTTCTCGTTCTCCGGCGGCAGGTCGGCGCGCTTGATCCGGACGTCCACAATCCGGATGCCGTAGTCCTGGGCCTTCGCGTTGCTGCGCTGGGCAACCAACGCCATGATCTCGGCCCTGTCTTTGGTGACGATTTCCACCAGGGTTTTTCGGGCCAGGTCGACGCGAAGCTCGGAGTAGACGATGTCGTCCAAGCGGGATTGGGCGCCTGCTTCGGTCCGCACGGTCTTGAGGAATTTCAGGGGGTCGATGATCTGCCACTTGGCGAAGTTGTCCACCACGAGGGTTTTCTTGTCCTTCGTGATGATGCCCCGGGCGGTGGCGTCATACTCGAGGATTCGCCGGTCGAAGTACTGGACATCCTGAATGAACGGCGTCTTGAAGTGCAGACCCGGCGTCTTTACGCCCCCCACGGGCCTGCCCAGCTGCAACACGATGGCCTGCTGCCCCTCGTTTACGATGAACGCGGTCACACGCACACCGATCAAGACCGCGATGAGGATGACCAGACCGATCACTTGGCGCTTTTGCATTTAACGGGTCCCCTTCAGGCCGGTCAGCGAGCCGCTGTCCCCCAGCGGGAGGATGGGAAGGACCCCCCTCCCTTTACTCTGGTCCAGGATGATTTTCTTGATCCCCGGCAGGATCTCTTCCATGGTTTCCAGGTAGAGCCGCTTGCGGGTGACGCTCTTGGCCTTCTGGTATTCGCGCAGGATCTGATTGAAACGGTCGGCGTCTCCGGTCGCCTTTCGGGTCTTCTGGGCGCGGTAGCCCTGGGCCTCGTTGAGGATCTGGGACACCTTTCCGCGGGTCTCCGGGATGATGGCGTTTCTGTAGCCCTGGGCCTCGTTGATGATCCGGTTTTTGTCCTCGCGGGCGCTCGCCACGTCGATGAATGCGTCCCGGACCTGCCTGGGCGGGTTCACGTCCTGGAGCTGGACGGCCATGACGAGGATCCCGGAATCGTACCGGTTCAGGATCTTCTGGATGAGCAGCATGGTCTCGGCCTGGATCTGGGGCTTGCCCGTTGTGAGGGTCTCGTCGATGACCTTGCTCCCGACCACCTCGCGGATGGCCGCTTCCGTCGCTTTGAGCACCGTCCCGTCCGGGTTCCTGACCCGGAACAGGTACTTGGCCGCGTCGGAGATTCGGTACTGGACGATGAGGTCGACGTCCACAATGTTCTCGTCACCGGTCAGCATCAGGGATTCTTGGGGACGGTCGGCGTAGCGGGCCGGCGGACCGGGGTCGAGCGTCCGGAAGCCGACCTCGACCCGCTTGACCTCGGTCACCTTCGGTGTGAAGACGGTCTCGATCGGGTAAGGTAAATGATAGTTGATTCCCGAGCCCGTGACGTTGCTTATCTTGCCGAACCGCAGCACCACCCCCTGCTCGTCCGGGCCCACGGTGTAGATCCCCGTGGCGATCCAGATGATCACGGCGACCACAACCAGGCCCAAAATCCCCAGCTTTCCAAGAGCGGGCAGCTTGATGTTCGGCAATTGGAACTGTGGACCCTCTCCCCCTCCCCCGTTGGGCTTTCGGCGGTTTCTGAATTCATCCCAGTCCACAGTCAATCCTCCAATCAGAGTTCTCTTCAGCGCAGTTCAGGATATATCCCCGCGGACTGAAAGTCAAAGCGGGAAACCTCATAGGGGAATCGGCCGCAAGGTTTGAGGGTGTGGATTTTCCCGTTCCCGGCTTGGTCGCCGCCGAATCCGGCATGACAGCCCTCTCTGTCGGCAGAGTCGAAAATAAAAAAGGCGGCCTAAATCAGGCCGCCTTTTTGAATCTTCTGTCCGGTATTTGTAATTAACTCGACAACTTCTGCACGTTGGATGCCTGGAGTCCCTTTGGACCCTCCGTGATGTCGAAGGAGACGGAATCTCCTTCCGTAAGGGACTTGAAGCCTTCTCCTTGAATGGCCGTGTGGTGAACGAAAACGTCCTCTTCACCTTCCCCGGGCGAGATGAAACCAAAACCTTTCGAGTCGTTAAACCACTTTACTGTTCCTTGAACCACTTGCACTTCTCCAATTCAAACTGCTTCGATCTCAGTCCCGCACGCCTGTCGTGTAGGAATTCCGATATCGATATCCCCCGTCTATTTAGAGTCGGCCTTCAATCCATGCAACATTTTCACAAAATGAATTTCAGCGCCTCAAATGATCTTCCCGCTCTCGGCAGAGGGTTTTTCTCCCACTGGGTGTTAAGTCGGTGGAACACGCTGTAGGCGATGCGTTCCAGGGACTCGTTGTTGTT
>JASLXW010000386.1 GCA_030740135.1 Nitrospinota bacterium | reverse complement strand
CGGGAAGTGACGGAAATCCTGCTGTTGCGGCCGGATTATGATTTTCGCGTGTTGTTCATTGACGATGGAAGCGTGGACCGCAGTTGGCCGATTATCCAGGAGATTTGCGCCCGGAATTCCCGGTTTCGCGGAATTCGCATGTCGAAGAATTTTGGCTCTCATGTCGCGTTGAGCGCCGGGTTTTTGAATGGTTCAGGAGACGCTTTTGCGACGCTGGCGTGCGATCTACAGGATCCGCCCGAGGTGATCTTGGAGTTCCTGGAGAAATGGAGCGCCGGGGCGCGGATTGTGAGCGGTCGCCGGTTGACCCGGGAAGATGATATATGGAGGATTGTGGCCAGCCGTGTCTTCGATTGGGTGTTGCGCCGTTACACCTCACTGGGCGTCTCGAATTTTACTACCGGAAGCTTTCTGCTGGTCGACCGGCAAGTGGCGGAATGTTTACGGCAATTCAATGAACAGCATCGGGTTACCTTCGCCCTCGTGGCTTGGACGGGATTCACCCAGGTTGTAGTCGATTACAACCGAAGGCCTCGGGTAAGAGGGGTGACGGGTTGGACCTTCCGAAAAATGGTCAAGACCATGTATGACGCATTCATCGGTTTCTCGGAGGTCCCCATACGGCTGATGAAGTTCGCCGGCATCGGCCTTTTCCTTATTTCAATGATATTTTCTGTGCATCTGGTCATTCTCTGGCTCACGGGCGACCCCGTTCGGGGATGGCCAAGTCTCATGTTCGCCCTCACGATGTTCTTTGGGATCCAGTTTTCGTTGATGGGCATCATGGGGGAATATCTTTACAGGATCTATTCAGAGGTCGTGAAACGGCCTCTTTTTATCATCAGTGAGGAGACCGGCGCCGGTTGGGGTTGGGATGGGGAATCCGCCGAAGCTTCGTCCGCGAGGGCGGATAACCACTCGGTGAATTGAGACGTGACCATCCTCGTGACCGGGTCGACGGGATTCATCGGAAGAAATTTGGTCGGGAAAGGTCTACGGGGCCTGCGTAAGATATTGATATCCAGGCGAGGGAAAAATCCATTTCCTGGTGATCCGTCCATTCGTTTTTTTCGCTGCGATCTTCGTGATCCAGGAGATGTCCGCTCTGTCTTCCGCCGGTTTCGAATTGATGCCGTCATTCATCTCGCGAGCGCGGGCGTTACGCCCGCCCCCGAAGGCGAGATATGGGAGACCAATGTGCAGGGGACCTTCAATTTGTTGGAGACGGCGGCCGCACGGGGGGTCCGCCGATTCATCCATGCCGGCACTTGCGGGGTGCGGATTGCGCCGCAGGTGGCCAAAGGTGTGAGTTCAAAGAACTCATGGAAACTGGCTTACACGCTTTCGAAGATCGCCCAGGCGGCTTTGGTGAAGGAGTTCAATGAACGGCATGGCCTTCCCGCGGTCAACCTGCGGCTTTATCATGTTTACGGACCACAGGAACACAAGAGGCGTCTTTTCCCCATGATCTTGAATGCGGCAATTTCAGGAAAGTCGGTCGATCTGTCCCCTGGAAGAAGGAAAAGGGACTTCGTCTTCGTGGACGACGTGGTGCGTTCTATGGACTTGGCGGTCAACGTCCCGCGGTTTCCCCGCGGGCGCATCCTGGACATTGCGACCGGCGAAGGTCTGTCCATACGTCGCGTCGTGGGCGTTCTTCGCCGGAAGTCCTATGCCTCCGAAGCATTCACCCCCCTTTTCGGCAAATTACTTTATTACTTGACCGACGTGCCGACCCTCGTCGGCGATCCGAAACCAGCGGGACGAGCCCTCCGCTGGAGACCCCGTGTGAACGTCTCCGAGGGTTTGGATCGCATGGAGGCGGCTCTCCGGGCCGGTCATCTGGAAGACGCCGTCTCTAAAGGCTCAGGGCGTTGATTTCATGATAACGCGTTCCATGAAGCCATACCTCTACTTCTGGCCCGATCACGATCCGCGGACGAATCCCCGCTGGCGGTCTGAGTACGGCGGCGGGCCGCTCGCCCGCGAACTGTCGGAAAGTCTCGCGGAATTGGCGGAAGACAGCCGCTGGCCGGCATTTTTCCCCTCACCCATGTGCCTTGTGACGGTTGCGGACGGATCGGGGGAGGGATTGGAAAAGGTGGTCGGGGCCTCCATCGTCAATCGGTTTCCTTACGTCATGGCGCTGAGTTTTTGCACCCAGCCTCTTTCGGCGCGTCATCATCCCCGGCGGACTTTCACGGAAATGCTGGAGCGGGGCGGGTGCGTTGCCGTCCAGTATCTCCCTCCCGGTCGGAGCCTGGACCGGCTCCTGGACGTGATCCATTCCAGTCCGGAGAAAGACACGCGCGGGCGAATCGCCGCATCCGGTCTTCCTACGCGCAAGGCCGTCTCCAACGATGCGCCGGTTTTCGACGAGGCCCACCTGATATACGAAGGCAGGCTTGTGAAGCCCGGCAAGGATTTCGACGCGGAGCCGATATATCCCGAGCCGTGGATCGATCTCGGAAGTCACCGGGTGTATTTCCTGGAGATCAACGCCATCCAGCTTCGCCGGGACATTGCCGAGGGCAGGAGTCAAATCGTCTGGCGGAGCCTGCCGGCGTGGCGCCCGAAGCGGGAGATTGAGTTGGCGCCGGCGCCCGAGGAAGGCATCGACACCGAAGGTCGATACCAGAAAGGTTATACACCCCATTACCGATTTCCTTCGGCTGGAACCATTGCCTTCGAAGCGGATGCAATCCAGGATGGCATGGCCGTCAAGCATCTCCCCCCGTTGCCCGAAGACCAGGTGGAGGTCGATAATGATCGGGCCCGCTGGCCCTGTTTCTTTCCTTCCTCCGCGGGGATGATCACCTCCTGGGCGGACGGTGGAGTGGCGAACCTGATGCCTTGCGGGTCCACAACGATTTTGAGCCGTCATCCTCTGATCATCGCGCCGTGTATCTCTTATGCCGCCATCAATGAGCGGTACGCCCCCCGCGCGAGTCTGGAAATTCTCCGAAGGACGGGCAGGTTCGGCTGCGGCGTTCCGTTCATCCATGACGCGGTGCTCGACGCCATCCGGTATGCGGGCAACACCTCGATTTCCGTGGATCCCCGGAAGGTGGAACGCACCCGTCTGAAGGTTGAGAAGCGGGAGTGGGCGCCTCTGTTTCCGGATCTTCCGGTACATTTTGATTGTGAAATCCAGGGCGAGGTTCGGCTGGGGACGCATATCATGTTTCTTGGCGAGGTCCGGCGGATTCGGGTCCGGGAGGACGTTACGCCGGAAAACCCGCTCGAATGGATCCCGTGGGCGGATGTCCAGCCGGCATCCCGGGAATGACTCGGGATGATTCGTCAAGAACGTAATGAAGATTGATTTGTGGGATATGTTTCCTGGTGGGCGGTCTTAATTTTCGAGATATGGGGCTGAGGAGATGATGCCTACCGGTCTCTTTCAGTTCCTGAGGATGAACTTGGAAATCCCGCCCGTTCCGATATGATGAACGGTGGTCGGCGCTGAACTTCGCTGAAAGTCCGCCACAAATACTCCGCGACAATGCCCAACATGAGAAGCTGGAATCCGGAGAGAACGAGAATAACGACCATCAGGGCGGGCCAACCTTGCTGGATCCTTTCATAGATCAGCGCGTTGATAATGATGACGATTGCGTAGAGGAACCCGCCGGTCGAGATCAGGATCCCCGACGCGGAGATCAAACGAATGGGGAAATACAAGAAAGAAGCGATGGAGTCGATGACCTTTCGGTTGATGAGAAAGATGTCGGCGCCGGAGGACGGGGTTTCTTTTAACGCCAAGCGTTTCATCAGAAAGCAAAAAATACGTGAACCGATCCTATGAAATACGGATTCTTTCCTCGTCCTCCGGACCGCCCAGACAATGTCGGTTTCTTTTTCTTTTAAGGCTTTCATCATTTCAGGTATCAGCTCAGGCGGATCTTGAAGGTCAGCGGCGAGGTTGACCGCCACATCGCCTGTGGCTTCCGGCAACCGGGCCATGAGCGCCCGGTGCCGAAATTGCGTGAAAACCGAAGAGCGCGTATCCGGTTGTTTTGTTCGAC
>JASLXW010000385.1 GCA_030740135.1 Nitrospinota bacterium | reverse complement strand
CCGAGTCGCCTGAATCCCTCACGACGGATTCCCGCCAAACCGGATAGACCGGCCCAGTCCTACGAATCGACCCCGATTTCCTTGAGCATCCTTCTGTACTCGATGGCGGCCGCGTCCGGCGTCTTGACGTGCAGCTCCTCGGTCAAGTCCAAGGGAAGCTCTTCGGGACGCTGGTGCTCGACGATTACAAAGTCCTGCTCAAAGACGATTTCGTGATTCCGGACGACCTCCCGCACGGATTCATCGAGAACCTCGGCCTTCACGTCGTCATCGGTGACGATGATGGGTCCATGAATGATATCGTTTGTTTCTAGATCGTAGTTGCGAATCCCAATCAGGAACCGCGTGCTCAACCGGGCCGAGTGGGGGAGGCCCAACACGAAAAGTACTTTGGTCCGTCCGTCGTGTTCCGCTTTCGACATGTGACAGGAGAAGGGCAGGTTGACGCGGTAGGTTTGACGGTGAGGGAACGGGGCGATGGGGGTCGGGATATTCTCGAATCCGCACACGAACTCTTCACCGTTGCGGTTCAGGTCCATTTCGGGTGCCAGGGTGTCGGAGCGGTCGCCGAGAATGCCCTCATGGACCCAGGCGAAGTGCGACTGATCGAGGAAGTTTTCCATCACGCGGGCCGCACTGCCTTTCCAGGATTTTTTTGGAGCAGGAACGGCCGATAGCTCGGATCGTCATACTCCGGGCATTCGGGAATCGGCGCCCGGGGGGTCTCGGACAGGCAGACCCAGATAAGGCCGTACTTCTCCCGGGCCTGGAAGGACGTCAGGCACGCCTTCTTGGGGATGGGATGCTCCGCCGGGACTGAGGGAATCCGGACGCACCGGCCGTCCTCCCCGTATGCCCATCCGTGATAGGCGCAGACGAGATTCTCGCCCTCCACCCATCCCATGGAAATGGGCGTTCCCCGGTGGATGCACAGGTCTCGAAACGCCCTAACCCCGCCCGCCAGCCGGCAGACCGCGATACGCTCGTCCAGAAGGGTCACCGCGATGGGCCCGTCGCCGAGCTCAGCAGATAAGGCAATCGGATGCCAGTAGTGCCGCAGGACGGGCCAAAGGTCGCTTTCTTTCATGGGCCTCTCTGCCGGGTGTCCAACGCCAAAGGTTATATCATCAGAGGAATTTTGAGCGAGAGAAACAGTGTGTGGGCGCGGAGTGGGGCCCCGGTTCAGCCGCCTTTGCTCAGGACAGATGTCTTCCGGCCTTTCAACTCCTCTTCCACCAGAAGCGTCGCATCACGCCGAACGAGGTTGAAGTCCGGTGCGGTGACATCACGGGGGCGTTCAAGGGAGATATCGATAATTTCTTTGATGCGTCCGGGGCGCGCCGTCATGACGACCACGCGGTCCCCCAGGAAGACGGCCTCTTCCACATTGTGCGTCACGAACAGAATGGTTTTGTGGAAATCCTGCCAGAGCTTGACCAGCTCCTCCTGCAAGTCCTTGCGGGTTTGGGCGTCCAGGGCCGCAAAGGGCTCGTCCATGAGAAGGATCTCGGGGTCGTTGGCGAGCACGCGGATGAGCGAGACGCGTTGTTTCATTCCCCCGGACAACTCGTGGGGATAACGGTTCGCGAACTCTTCCAGCCCCACGGCCTTCAGGTAGGTTTCCGCGATGCTGACCTGTTTTTGGGTAGGCAGCTTCTTCTCCTTCAGTCCGTAGCAGACGTTGTCCAGAACCGTCAGCCAGGGAAAGAGGGCGTACTCCTGAAATACGACGCCTCGGTCGGCGCCCGGCTTCCGGATGGGGCGGCCACGGAGCGTCACCTGGCCCGCGGTCGTTTCCTCGAATCCCGCGATGATGTTGAGAAGGGTGGATTTTCCGCAACCGCTCGGCCCGAGTATCGTGAGGAATTCGCCCTCCAGGACTTCGAAGTTGAGGTTTTGGATGGCGATGATTTCGCTCCCTTCGGAAATGTCGTGAAAGCTTTTCTGGAGGCCCTGGCAATGGATGAGGGCTTTTCCCGATCCGCCCGATTGAGAGGATTGCGTCGCATCTGTCATTGATTCAGATTCCCTCCGCCCACCGAAGCGCGCGGTCTCGAATGAAGACGATGATCCGGTCGGACAGGAAACCCATAATCCCGATGCTTACCATGGCGGCGACGATCAGGTCCATTCGGATGAATTCGTAAGCGGTCCACAGGGCGCGCCCGAGGCCGGCGTCGACGGCCAGCATCTCCGCGACGATCACGAGGACCCAGGCGAGGCCGATCCCGAGACGCAATCCGGTGAAGATGGACGGGAGCGCCGAGGGAAAAACGACGCGTCGAAGGAGCTGACTCTGCTTGGTCCCCAACATCAGCGCGGCCCGAATCAGGACTTTCGGGACGTGTTGCGCCCCGGCCGTTGAATTCACCACAATCGGGAAAAACGTCCCGAATGCGATGAGGAAGATGGCAGAAGTGTCTTGGATCCCGAAGAAGACGATGGAAAAGGGGAGCCAAGCCGTAACCGGAATGGGCCGCAAAAGTTGGATAAAGGGGTCGAACAAATTGGACACCAGCCTGAACCACCCGATCATGACGCCGAGGACGACGCCCGCCACCGCCGCGATGATAAAGCCGATGAGGACCCGGTATAGGCTGTCCAGCAGGTGTAGGAGCCAAGTCCCGGAATACCACACATCGGAATCCGTTGCAGACCCGAAGATCCACTCCCACCACCCTCCCACCACCTGGATGGGGGAAGGAGTGTACCTGGGCGATATCAACTCCAGCCAACTGATCATGCTCCACAGAAAGATGAACAGAACCGGGATGATGAACTTTTGGAGAGTCTCACGCTTCATGGAGCACCACCCTGGTAAAACAAAGGGGTGGGGGCCGGAAACGTGCCGGCCCCCACAGGTTTTCGGCGGCTTGGTCGCCGGATTATTACGGCTACATTCCCCTGGCCTTCTTCTGAACGTCGAGGTTCACCCACCGGCCCACCGTTGCGCTCGTGTCATTCTTGACCATCTTGAGGGCGTGAGCGTTCTTGGCGAGGATCTTTAGCTTCTCGGGGTAGAGGTTGGTGTCGAAGATCAGGAAGTTATGCGAGACCTCAAGGACGTTGGCCTTCATACCGGTTAGAGACTTGGCGCCCTTCATCCAAGCCGCCTTGTTCTTTGCGTAGTAATCGGAGGACTCCACATACGCCTTCATTAGGTCAACCGCCACCTTGCCTTTTTTGATGAATTTCGTCGCCATGCCCAAAGTGGCGTTGATGTTACCGATCGAGGTCTTATTGATCGTGATCGGGGCGCTGTAGCCGAACCCGTTCGCGATGGGGAAGGCCAGCGCGGGCACCCAGACGACCAGTGCGTCCACGTCCCGCCGCTCCAGCGCGAGATGCATGGTGGGGGACGGCGTCAGCGCTCTGAGCTTGACGTTTTTCATGTTGACGCCGTTGGACCGGGCTGCGAACCGGAAGAGGAAATCCGCAAAGGAGCCTGGCACACGCGCGATGGTTTTTCCCTCGATGTCCTTCCACTTGGATATTTTGACATCCTTGTGAAACACAATGTCCTGGCCCCGGCGGTAGACGCCCGCGACGGCTTGGGCTTTGGGAGAGCCTCCGGCGTTGGCCATGAGCACGAGGTTCTGGTATCCCAGGGTGCCGACTTCGGCCCGTCCGAGCTCGATCGCCTGCTGCATCTGGGTGAAGGTGAACATCTTCCGAAGGTCGAGGTCAATCCCGTACTTCTTGGCGTATCGGCCCATCTGCCAGATCTGGACGTAGCCCACGTAGGGACCGACCACCATAGTTATCTTCTCCCCCGCCGACGCTGCTCGAGAACCCGCTGCGAATCCGGCGAGTAGAATCATTGTACTCAGGATAAAGCAAAAACCTTTTTTCTTCATTCGCCTGCCTCCTGAAAAGGGTTGACTAGGGGGTGTCCCTCCCCCCACTTGACCAATCGGTTGGTCGAAGAATCGTCCGCGTTATTTGAACTGTGGTATCACTTTCTCCGCGATGGTCTGCAAAGATTCTTTGCAGGTTTCCCACGGGCAAAAGGCCAAGTGGAACTCATCGACGCCG
>JASLXW010000384.1 GCA_030740135.1 Nitrospinota bacterium | reverse complement strand
CCGTTTTTACAAGGCCTTCAAAGCCCTTCAGGTCCATGACACCAGCCTAATCCGGTGTCAAATCTTTTGCAATCGCCATGATAAAAACGCTCTTCGGCTCCGGATCGGGAACGTAAATCACTCGCAAATACCGCCCCTCCCGTGTCTGGCCAATGGCAACCCGTGAACCTTCACGCCCCGGGCGATCCTCACCCGGTCTTCTAAGTACATCCTCAACCTCGTTCTCGTCAACCCCGTGTCTATAGATGTGAGGGATACTTGTCCCAGGCTCACAATAAAAACGAATGTTCATCTGCCACTCTCACGAATTTCATCAGAGCGATGACAGATAATGTCTATGGGTTTGGAGAAATCGATGAAGGCGGCTTTCAAGAACATAGCAAAGTCAGCAATACCATATTGGCTGCGTTGGGGAGCTCACTTTGACTTGGGGACCGCCTAACCGCTGATTGGAAGGAGGGCCTCCCGTTCTACGAGGGAATTCCCTTCAGAAACTCCGTCACCAGCTTGGCGCACTCCTCCGGGGCCTCGACCATTGTCGTGTGGGACAGGCCGGGCATAAGGACCAGCTTGGCGTCCTTGATCCCCGCCGCGATGCCGCGCGTCCCTACGCCGCTGGGGCCGGGGTCCACGGGCGTCATGATGTCCGCGTCGCCCGTGTAAACGAGCGTGGGGGCGGTGATCTTCCCCAGGTCTTCGATCAGGTCCATCTCGCTCATGACCCGGCAGGCGCGTTTGAAAATTTCCACGTCGTTGTTCTTCTCCAGGATCGACCGGATGAACTCCACGGTTTCCGGCCCTTCGGGGCTGTCGAGGTGCTTGTACGAGCAGGCCTGAACGGCGCAAAGCGAGGCCAGGGCCAGCGAGCCCATTCCCTCCCGCTCGGCGATCGAGGCGTGGGTGCGGAAGTTGATCTTCGAGGCGTAGTCGAACTTGGCCATCGCGCAGTTGAGGACGAGGCCGAGAATGCGGTCCGGATACTTCGCCCCTAGTTTAATGGCGATCATCCCGCCCATGGACGTCCCGTTGATGTGGGCTTTCTCGATCCCCAGGTGGTCCAGGAGCCCCACAGCGTCGTCCGCCCAGACCTCCATGTCGTATTTCTGGATGGGCCGCTCAGAGAACCCGTAGCCCCGCATGTCGTACCAGATGATTTGAAAGTCTTTCTCCCAATACGGGACGATCGGCGCGAAGTTGTCGTGGCCGAACCCGGAGCCGTGGATGGTCAGCATCGGCTCCCCCTCCCCGAAGACCTCGTACCAGATTTTTGCTCCGTTGATCGTGGCTTCCGACATGCAGACTCCTCCCGCTGAATTTGATGCTGGTTCGGTCCATCAGAAGAGGCCGGCCCCGCCGTCATGGGACGAAAAGCGCCCTCAAGCGTTTTTTCTTCGGAGGGCGTCGAGCACCCGCTCCGCCGTCACGGGAAGCTCCCTGACCTGGATGCCGATGGCGTCGAACACGGCGTTGGCGATGGCCGGCGCCGTCGGGACGATCCCCGGCTCGCCCACCCCTTTCGCCCCGTAGGGTCCCGTCGGCTCGCCCTCTTCCACGAGCAGCGCGGCGATTTCCGGCGTATCCATCGAGGTGGGGATCTCGTATTGGGCGAAATCGGCGGTCAGCATCCTGCCCGTTCCGGCTTCGAAGACCAGCTCCTCCATCGTTCCATAACCGATCCCCTGGGCGACCGCGCCCTCGACCTGCCCCTCGACGACGAGGGGGTTCAGGGCACGGCCCACGTCGTGGACGGCGACGAAACGCAAAAGCTCGACCTCGCCCGTCTCCGGGTCCACCTCGACCTCGGCGAACTGGGCGCCGAAGGGCGGGGCGTTGGTGGGCGGCGTATAGTCGGCGCGGCCGACGATCTCATGCGGCGCGTCGCCGTATTGGGCGTCGAAGGCCACCGCGCCCACGCCCAGCGTCTTGCCCGGCGCCGATTTCACGGTGACCTCGCCGTCCACGATGTCGAGGTCGTCCACCGAGGCCTCGAGCATCTTGGCGGCGTGCTCCAGGACCTGCCGCCGCGCGTCCGCCGCGGCCAGCTTCGCCGCCATCCCTCCCACGTAGGCCTGGCGCGTCGCGTAAGCCCCGTTGTCGTAGGGCGAAACGTCGGTGTCGACGACGCGGTTGGTCTCGACGCCGTCCAGCGAAACCCCGAACGCCTCGGCCGCCACCTGGGCGGTCGTCGTCTCGATCCCCTGGCCGGTGTCGGCGACGCCCATGGCCAGTTGAAGACCCCCGTCCTCGAGCACGCGGGCCGTGGCCGAGGAAGCCTCCAGGGCGAACGGGACCGCGCCGCTGGCGATGGTGAAGACGGCCGCGCCGACACCGCGCAGCTTCCCGTTGCGCCCACCGTTCGCCGTCCGCTTCTCTTTCCAGCCGATGGCCTCCGCCCCCGCGTCGATGCACTTGCGCAGCTCGCAGGACTCGATGGTCCACTGCGTGGCCGGATGCACGTCCCCCGACCGGATGTGGTTCTTTCGGCGCAGGTCCAGCGGGTCCATCCCGATCTCCCGGGCCACGTGGTCCATGTGGAGCTCAGAGGCGTACGTCCCCTGCGGAACGCCGTAGCCCCGGAAGGCCCCGGCGATGGGAAGGTTCGTATAGACCGTCCGGCCATCGAAGAGGAAGTTCGGCGAGCGGTAGAGCGCCAGCCACATCGCGCCCATATAGGCGGTGACGATGGGTCCGTGGCTGCTGAACGCGCCCGTGTTCGCGACGGCGTGAAGGGAGCGCGCCGTGATGACGCCGTCCTTCGTCACGCCCGTTTTCGACGTCATCACGTAGGGGTGCCGATGCCGGGAGGCGCTGAACGTCTCTTCCCGGGTGCATTCGAGCTTGACCGGGCGGTGGCCCGCCGCTTTCGACAGCAGGGCGCAAAGCGGCTCTTCCTGCATGTCCTGCTTGCACCCGAACCCGCCGCCGACGATGGGCTTGAACACCCGAATCTTCCGCACGGGGACGCCCAGGGCGTCGTGCATCAGCCGGCGGAGGGTGAAGGGGATCTGCGTCGAGGACCACACGTTCAACTTGCCGCCCGCCTCGTAGTGGCAGATCGCCACGACGGGCTCCAGCATGGAGTGCGCCTGGCCGGGGACCTCGCACCGGGTCTCGACGACGAAATCGGCCTCGGCGAACCCCTTCTCGACGTCTCCATCCTCCATGCGGATGACACCCACCATGTTCTTGCCGTGCTCGAGACCCTCGTGGATGTCGACGGCGTCTTCCGCCACGGCGTCCACCGGGTCGAAGGACGCGGGGAGGATCTCATACTCGACCTCGATCAGGTCGAGGGCCTCCCGGGCGAGGTCATTCGTATCCGCGGCGACGGCCGCGACCTTGTCGCCGACGTAACGCACCTTGTGGTCCAGGATGAACTGGTCGTCGGGCGTGGGGTCCGGGGGCGGATGGCCCGCCGTGGTGAACTTGTTCCGCGGGACATCGTCCGGCGTGACGACCGCGCGCACGCCGGGAAGCGACAGCGCCTTGGACGCGCCCACCTTCAGAATCCGGGCGTGGGCGTGCGGGCTCCGCAGAATCTTCCCGTGGAGCATCCCCGGAAGGGTCATGTCCACGGTGTACATCCCCGTGCCGGCGGCCTTGTCGGCGGCGTCCTTCAACGGCAATCCGTGACCGACGACTTTCAGAGGCTCCATGCCTGTCAACCTCCAGCGGCGGCCGCGACGGCCTCGATGGCGTCGATGATCTTCACGTACCCGGTGCACCGGCACAGGTTGCCCGAGATCCCCACCTTGATCTCCTGGCGCGTCGGCTTCGGGTATTCCGTCAAAAAGGCCTCCGCCGCGCAAAGCATCCCCGGTGTGCAAAAGCCGCACTGGATCGCCCCCAACTCGATGAAAGCCTGCTGAAGCGGATGAAGGGAATCCACGCTCCCCATCCCCTTCACCGTACGAATCGCCTTGCCGTCCGCCTGGACCGCAAGCATACAGCACGTGTTCTCCGCCTGGCCGTCCACCCGCACCACGCACGCTCCGCAGTCCCCCTTCTCGCAGCCGTTCTTCACCTCCGTCGCGCCCA
>JASLXW010000383.1 GCA_030740135.1 Nitrospinota bacterium | reverse complement strand
CTACGGCCTTCTGATACTTTTCGAACGCCTGGTGGAACAGGTCTTGGGCGGCCTTTGGGGTTTTTTGGGCGATGAGTTGCGCGAGGTTCCCGAGGTGGCTTCCCCAGTTGTAGAAGGCCTCGTGGAAATCGGGCTTGATGCCGATTGCCTTCTGATACTTTTCAAACGCCTGGTGAAACAGATCTTGAGCGGCCTTCGGGTCTTTTTGGGCGGTGAGTTGAGCGAGTTCGCCTAGCAGGTTTCCCCAGTGGATGAACGCAATGTTGTCTTGGGAGTCCAGGCGGGTGAGGAGAAGGAAGGCATCGTCGCCCCACGGCGGAGCGCCGCCCTTCGCATCGAGGACCTGGGTTGTGAAGAGCCGTAGAACCTGGATCACCCCGTCCCTCGCAAAGGGGCAGGCCCGGCGGAGGCGGCTCAACGATTCTTCGATCTTGTCCTCAGAGATGAGTCGCGTGGCCTCGCGCAGATGCGTTTCCGGGTCGTCGCCGACGAGGGCTAGGACCGCCCGGGCGGCCCTTCGGTACTGCTCGGTAACGTGGTGGTCCGGCCGGGTGACGACGAAAGGCTCTTCGATGAGGGCGATTCGCGGGTGGTACGGGATCTGGACGTCGACCTCCCCGCCGAGAAGCTCCCGCGCCCGCCTGAACCGCTTCTCCTTGCGCTCTTCCTTCGCCGTTGGAACCGGAGAGAGGACCCGCAGGACGGGTTTCGGCGCCTCGTCCTCCCGGCCCGCCACGAACTCCAGAAAGTCCTTTGTCCCGAGGAGGTTCTGCTCGTTCAGCCCCGAGACGACGGCCAGGGCGTCCGCCAGCCCCATGACGCAGAAGCCGGCCGCCTCGCTCCACCCCGTCCGGGAATCGATGAGGGCGTAGTCGAACCCTTCCTCCCGGACGCGCGCCCGGATGACTTCGGCCACATACACGGCAAGGCCCTTTCCGACGACCTCGCGGATGGACAGCTCGCCCAGTTGGCGGAGATAGGCGTCCGCCGACGCGTCCGACGGATGGGCCGGCAGGAGGGCGAGGCGTCCGGGCCGCTCGACCCCCGGCAGGGGCGGCGTCTTGACGGTGAGGGGGTGAAGGTATCCTTTGAGCTTGTGGGGGGCATCCTTCGGTTCGGCGCCGCTCTCGATGAAACCCCGGCATTCCTCGTAGGGCGCGATGAATCCGCGCGCCTCTTTCTTGTGCCTGCGCTTGTGCGCCAGCGTCAGCCCCGGGGCCTCCAGGTCGGCGTCGATCATCAGGACGTCCAGGCCCGCCGCGGCCAGATAGTGCGCCGCGTTCAAAAGCGCCATCGTCCGGCCCACGCCGCCTTTGAACGAGTAGAAAGTGATGAAGTGCGTTGTCTGAGGGGGAGCGGACAAGGAGGGTCTCAAGCCGGCGGATAATGATAGGGAGCGTGCCAGGCGCTCGGGGCGGACGGGCGTCCGGCGTGGGGATTCATGGCCGGCGTTCCGGCGTTGCCGTCATAGGCCGCCACGAGTTTCTCCCCGATCAGCCGGCTTTCCCGTGTGGCCGCTTCCCGGGAGCGGATGCCGGGAACCTCGATGCCCACGGTGTCAAGGGAGGCCGCGACGATCCCCCGGACCCGGGCGGGCGCGTCCTTCAAGTGAGAGGTCAGGACCTGGACACCCGAACGCTTCGGTCCCTGAAGGAGCTCCACCCAATCCGCGAGAAGCTCCGAGAGTGCGTAGTACTCAGGGTCGTCCCGGAAATGTTTCAGGAGCGCGGGAAGGGCGCGGACCGCAGATTCGGGCCCCCGTTCCGCGAAAACCCAGAAAGCGTCGAGGGCGTAGGGTTTCTCGGATAAAAGGTCGCGCGCGAGGTCTTCGTCGGCCCGTTGCCCCTGCGCCGCCCAGGCCCCGACGAGTAAACGATCCAGGCCGGACGCCGTAAAACGCTCTTTCCGGAATTCATCCGATCGGACGACGGGTTCGAGCAAGTCCCGGGCCTCGATGGGCCGGATGTGGGCCAGAAGCAAAAGGACGGCCTGGATGTAGGCCGTCTCGGCCGGGCCGGGCTTGCGGTCCTTCTTCAGGATCTCTTCCAGAAGGGAGACCGCGCCCCGCTCGACGAGCCGCCGCGCGCGGCCTTCGGCGTTGCCCCAGACGTAGATGAAGAGACGCTCGGGTGCAGGAGGATCGTCGGGGTGCTCGGGGAAGTAGGGGTCGTCGCCCGAGAGACGCGCCTTCATCTAGCGCCGGACGGCCGCGGCGGAGGCGTCTTCCAGCGAGTCCAGATTGAGCGTTCCGTCTCTGTTTTTCTTCGGCCGCCAGACGGCGGTGGCTCGTTTCATGGCGTACCGCTTGGTATGCGCCGGAAATCTCTCACGCAATCCGCATTCGGATTTTCGGCCACGATCTCCGGCAATCCCGGCCCGGGAGGACGTTGGTTCAGATCCAGCGTCCGGCCGAAATCGGCCTCTCCGGCCGACGGCTTGAAATATCCCGACCAGCCCGCGTCACAGACCGTAGGACACCTTTTAGGCCCGAGGGCGGCAACGGGGACTTCCAGCTCCAATAATATGGTATCTGGGTCCGGCGTCGGGAATGTCGAAAACCAGGAAAACCGCCTCCTTATCGCGTCTTGCGAGCTTGACTTTTTCCAGGTCGCGAAGAACACGGTCCCTTCGTCTCTTCCAGCGCGTCAGAAAGCGCTCCAGCTCAACTGCCGGCTTGTTCAGGGATGAGGCGGCGGCGGGCCGGCCGGGGGCGATTCCGACTTGGCGGAGGAAAACGTCCGCCGGGATGACGCGGCTGACCACGCGGGGGATCCTCCCGGAAACCTCCGGACCCTCAAGGGTGAAAGAGTCGCACGCCTTCTCGTAGTTCTTTTTCAAGTCCGTCCTTGTCCGTGTCAAGCTCAACCGGACGAGGAACCGGCGGAACACCTCCTCTTCCGGATTGCCGTCACGTCCCAACTGCTCTTCGGCGGATATGTTCCTGACAACCTTGCGTCCGTCTTCCGGTGGGCCGCCCGCTCCCCGATGGGCGCGGGCCCTGGTTTGCCAGGCCCTGAACGCCTTTCGCTGCTCCGGGGTCAGGCGGCGCAACGCCTTCTGGAAAAGCATGATTCGCTCCCGCCGTCGGTTCTATTGGGTTCATCGAAAGCATAACATAGGATGTCTTGCGGGGGAGGCGGCGGCGGCGGGGGGCGATGGAGACATTCACGGTGTCGGACCGAAGGCGGTGCGGGGCGTTGAATGATCACGCCTGGAGTCGAGCGGGCCGCCGTCACGAACGCGGCCCGGCGGACGGATCGGGGGGATACTGAAAATTCGGCGCTCCCCTTGAAAAATTGTGGCGCAGGCGTATTGCCGGAGGTATATTCTTCTTCAATTAGCCGGAGAGCTGACCCGAGCTTTGGTGAATAGCGTCGCCTCTTGACAAAGCTGTTGAGATCAACGACGATCCCCGGGTCTCCTATCTGTCTGTCGCTCTTTGACAACGAAATAGGGTGCATCGCAGTCCAACGGGTTCCTTTGAGCAGTATTCGGACGGGCTCTACGGGGGTCTGTCCGAAAAGCAGACTCGCAGTTGAAAGCAGTTCAAACTGGAGAGTTTGATCCTGGCTCAGAACGAACGCTGGCGGCGTGCCTAACACATGCAAGTCGAGCGAGAAAGTTCCCTTCGGGGAGCGAGTAAAGCGGCGAACGGGTGAGTAACACGTGAGCAATCTGCCCTCAGGACCGGGATAACATCTCGAAAGGGGTGCTAATACCGGATAGGACCACAGGGTCGCATGGCCCAGAGGTGAAACGGTGGCCTCTTCTTGAAAGCTGTTGCCTGAGGATGAGCTCGCGCACCATTAGCTTGTTGGCGGGGTAATGGCCCACCAAGGCGACGATGGTTAGCCGACCTGAGAGGGTGATCGGCCACACTGGAACTGAGACACGGTCCAGACTCCTACGGGAGGCAGCAGTGGGGAATCTTGCGCAATGGGGGAAACCCTGACGCAGCAACGCCGCGTGAGCGATGAAGGCCTTTGGGTTGTAAAGCTCTGTCAGGAGGGACGAAAAGGTCCGGTTGAATAGGCCGGACT
>JASLXW010000382.1 GCA_030740135.1 Nitrospinota bacterium | reverse complement strand
GAGGTGTTGGGGCTGACGAAGGCGGCCGAGGGGGGGTAAGTTGGTTTCAGAAGTCGATCTGAAGCTCGACAGGCGCGGGTTCATCGGAACGGTGTTCATGGCCGCCGGCCTGCTCTTGAGCTTCGGGACCGCCGCCGTCTATGGTCTTCGGTACCTGTTCGGCAGACAGAGCCGCCCGCCCGCCATAAACGTTCTGGTCGCGTCCATCGGCGACATCCCCTTGGGCTCCAGCAGAACGTACAAGGACTTGGCGGGGCGGAAGTTCGTCCTGGTCAATTCCGGGGGCCGGGTCCAGGCCTTCGACACACGTTGCACCCACCTGGGGTGCCAGGTCTTCTGGCGGCCGGAGCAGAAAAAGTTCCACTGCCCGTGCCACGACGGCTACTTCGACGCCGAAGGCAGGCCGATCGCCGGACCGCCCCCGACGCCACTGCGGCGAATTCCGGTCCAGGTCCGGGGCAAGAGCGTCTTCGTCGAAATGGCGGAGGGCTGATTCGATGGCGAAATACAGGGCCATCGAATGGATCAACGCGCGCGTCCCCGTCGAGTGGGACAACCTCAAGCACCTCAGCAGCGAGCCCATCCCCCGGCACCTCAAGTCGTGGTGGTTCTGCCTGGGCGGCACGCCCCTTTACCTCTTCTTCATCCTGGTCACGACCGGCATCGCCCTGACCTTCTACTACGTCCCGCAAGCCGACAGGGCCTATGACTCGGTGCGCCACATCGCCGAGGTCGTGCCCTTCGGCTGGTACCTGAGAAGCATCCACGTCTGGGCGGGACACCTGATGATCGTCTCCGTCATTCTTCACATGATGCGGGTGTTTTTCACCGGCGCGTACCGGAAACCGAGGGAGTTGAACTGGGTCATCGGCTTCGGGTTGCTGGTCGTCACCCTGAGCTTCGGGTTCACGGGGTATTCGCTGCAATACAGCCAGGTTGCCTACTGGGCGGCGGTGGTGGGGACGAACATCTCCGAGGCCGTGCCGTTCGTCGGGAGCTACATCGCCGGGTTCATGCGGGGCGGACCCGCGGTGGGGCCGAACACGCTCACGCGCTTTTACATCTTTCACATCGGCGTCCTGCCCACGCTGGCATTCTTTCTGATTGCCGCTCACGTGTTTCTGATCCGGGCGCACGGCGTGACGGAATTCAGCCGGAACGGGGGGGAAGGCGGGGAGGACGCGACGGGCGAGAAGGGGCGGTTTTTTCCGTTTTTTCCGGACCACATCCTGACGGAGATGATCATCGCGGTCTTTCTCATGTTTCTCCTGAGCCAGTTGGCCCTCATCTTTCCGGCCGCCCTGGGAGAACCCGCGGACCCCGCCGTGACGCCCGAGCACATCAAGCCGGAGTGGTATTTCTACCCGGTTTTCCGTTGGTTGAAGCTCTTTTCGTTCCAGGTCGGGCTGGTGAGCGCTCTGCTGGGCGTCGGGGTCATGGTCCTGTGGCCCTGGATCGACGCCGGGATCGAGAAAAAGACGCCCGGATTGGAAATCAGCCTCTACGTGGGGATCGCCGCGGTCCTGTTGTTGACGGGCCTCATGCTTTGGGAAGGTCTCGCCTCATAAGGCGAGGCCCGGCTGGGAGGATGGTCGCTTGGATTTTCGGGTGAAGCAGTGGATCGTCGCGATTCTGAGTCTGTTCTTCCTGGCCTCTCTCCTCATCGTGGGTTGGATCGAGAGCGACCGGCTTCTGCCGGACAAAAAGCCCAAGCCGGTGGTCACGGCGAAAAACGAGGGGTGCGTCACCTGCCACGGGGAAAAAACGCCGGGGATCGTGAAGCAGTGGGAGGACAGCACACACGCGACGCTGGGCGTAGGCTGCGCCGATTGCCACGCCGCGGACAAGGGCGACTCGGACGCCTGGGAGCATGAAGGCAGTCTCGTCGCCACCATCGTATCACCCAAGGATTGCGGCAAGTGCCACCAGCCGCAGGTCGTCGAGTTCCAAGCGAGCCACCATGCCAAGGCCGCGCAGTTCATCGGATCCCTGGACAACTTCCTCGGCGTGGTCATCGAGGGCAATCCCGCCGCCATCACCGGCTGTCAGAAATGCCACGGCAGCACCGTCAAGGTGTTGGCAAACGGCAAGCTGGACTCCGCCACTTGGCCCAACACGGGGATGGGGCGGATCAATCCTGACGGGAGCAACGGGGCCTGCTCCGCCTGTCACGCCCGCCACGGGTTTGCCCGCGCCCAGGCCCGGCAGCCGGAAAACTGCGGGAAGTGCCACATGGGACCCGATCATCCGCAGATCGAGATCTACAACGAATCGAAGCACGGTATCGTCTATCGCGCCCGAATCAATGAGATGAACCTGGAGAGCAAGTCCTGGATCGCAGGCAAGGACTACTCAGCCGCGCCGACGTGCGCCACGTGCCACATGAGCGCCACCCAGAACCTGCCGGTCACGCATGACGTCGGAAAGCGGATCAGTTGGACGCTTCGGCCGGTCATCTCGACGAAGCTGGAGAATTGGGAAGCGAAGCGGAAGGACATGAAACAGGTCTGCGCGGCGTGTCACGGCCCCGCGTTCATCGACGGGTTTTACAAGCAGTTCGACAATGCGGTCATTCTGTACAACGACAAGTTCGCCAGGCCGGCGCAGGTCGTCATGAAGGAGCTCAAGGCGGCGGGAAAGATCACGCCGACGCCCTTCGACGACAAGATCGAGTGGACCTTTTTCGAGCTCTGGCATCACGAGGGCCGGCGAGCGCGGCACGGGGCCTCGATGCAAGGCCCCGATTACACCCAGTGGCACGGGTTCTACGAGGTGGCCAAGCACTTCTACTTCAAGTTCCTGCCCGAGGCGGAGGCGCTGATGCCGGGCATATCGGACAGACACGTCAAGGGGCGGATGCACGCCTGGCGGAAGGGACTGACGAAGGACCAGATTCAAAAGCTTCTGAATTTCTATAAGGATCGGTACGGACAATAGAGCCCCCCCCGACGGACCGCGCGGTTGAGGGGCCGCCCCTTCGGGAAGATCTGAATTTGGGGATTTTGGCTCCAGTGAAACCGAGACCGGGTTCATAGGTTTAGAAAGAGTCATTATTTCTTTGTGATATCAATATGTTATATATAACTAGTTAATCTAAATTATCGGTTTATCGGTTCGCCCTTGCCTGAAAAGCCGACCCGGTTGGCGCTCCCCGTTACGAGGCCCATGACTTCGCCTGAAGCTCTTCTATCAGGACGCGCTCGTTTTCGGAGTAATCCACGGGAACTTCCACAACGTGGACGCCGGGGTTTTCCAACTGCTCTTTGAGGAGGGTCGTCAGCCGGTCCGTCGATGAAACGCGGTGTCCGGCCGCCCCGTAGCTCTCCGCGTACTTCACGAAATCGGGGTTTCCGTACGTCAGGCCGAAGTCCGGGAATCCCATCCCAGCCTGTTTCCAGCGAATCATCCCATAGGCGTCGTCCCGGAGGATGAGGACCACCAGGTCCAAGCCCAGGCGGACGGCCGTTTCGAGGTCCTGGGAGTTCATCAGGAACCCCCCGTCCCCGCATACGGCCATCACCTTCCGGTCAGGATGGACGAGCTTCGCGCACATGGCGGAAGGCAGGCCGGCGCCCATCGTCGCCAGGGCGTTGTCGAGCAAAACCGTATTGGGCTGATAGGCCTTGTAGTTTCTGGCGAACCAGATCTTGTAGATGCCGTTGTCCAGCGCGATGATCCCGTTCTCCGGCATGACCTCGCGGACGGCCGCGACCAGATGCTGCGGAATGACGGGAAATCTGGAATCTCGGATTTTCTCGCGGATGTGGCCTTCGATTTCCTTTTTCACCTGGTCGAAGTAGCCGCACACCCAAGGCGCGCCGCCCTTGAGCCGCCCCGTGAGACGCTCGATGGTCGTGGCGATGTCCCCGACGATCTCCAATTGCGGAAAATACACCTCATCCACGTTCGCCGAAAAATGATTGATGTGAATGACCCGCGCCCCCTGCGGCTCCATAAAGAAAGGCGGTTTTTCGATCACGTCATGACCGACGTTGACAATCAGGTCCGCGGCCTCGATGGCGCGATGCAGGTAGTCCTCGGTGGAAAGGGCGGCCGTTCCAAGAAAGAGGGGAT
>JASLXW010000381.1 GCA_030740135.1 Nitrospinota bacterium | reverse complement strand
CCGGATCGTTCCCCGGGTGGGCTCCTGGAGCAGGCTCAGAACCTCGCCTGTCACGGTTTTCCCCGACCCGCTCTCGCCCGCCAGCCCGAGGGTTTCCCCCTCTCCGATCGTGAAGTCGATCCCGTCCACCGCATGAACATGCCGCCGTCGCGCGCCGGGCCACAGGGCCGAAAAGCCCCGATGGACCGGGAACCACTTGGCCAGGCCCCGGACTTCGACCACAGGAGCGGGGGACCCACCCGGGCGGCTCATTGCGTCCCCCCGGCGGCGGCCCCGTGGCGCTGCCACGTCTCCCGTTGGGAGGCCATGCCCCGGAATTCCTCGGCCCGCCCGGCGAAATGACAGGCGACGGCGTGGCCGGAACTCACCTCGTGCAGCGGTGGGTCGTCTGTGGTGCATACGTCCTCGGCGAACGGGCATCGCGCCGCGAAGGCGCACCCGCGGGGCGGGGCCATCAGATTGGGCGGGTAGCCCGGGATGGCCACCAGCCGCTGATCGCCGGCAAGGCGGGGGAAGGCGTTCAGCAGGCCCATGGTGTAGGGGTGCACCGGGGCGGAAAACACGGTCGCCACACCGCCGTATTCCACGATCTCCCCGGCGTACATGACCGCCACGCGCCCGCATGTCTCGGCCACCACGGAGATGTCGTGGGAGACGTAGATGAGGGCGATTCGCAGGTCTTTCTGGAGGGTGGTGATCCGCTCCAGGATCTCGTCTTTCACGATCACGTCGAGCGCCGTGGTCGGCTCATCCGCTACGAGCAGAGAGGGGTGCACGGCCAAAGCGATGGCGATACACGCCCGCTGCCGCATGCCCCCGCTGAACTGGTGCGAATAGTCCCGCAGGCGCTTGCGGTCGATGCCCACCAGGTCGAACAACTCCGCCGCGCGGCGCAGGGCTTCCCGCCGGACCACCTTCCGGTGCAGCTTGATTGCTTCCACGATCTGGTCCTGGATGCGGTAGACCGGGTCCAAGGCGTTCATCGCGCTCTGGAAGACCATCGCGACGTCCTTCCACCGGATCTTCCGCATCCGGGCTTCCGTGAGAGGCACCAGGTCCCGCCCCTTCAGCCGGATGCCGCCCGCGGTGATGCGGCCGTTGGGAGGGAGGACCTTCAGAAGGGATTTGGCCAGGGTGGTCTTCCCGCACCCGGACTCTCCGACGAGACCCAGGCTTTCCCCCTCGCCCACCTCCATCGACACCCCCCGGACGGCGTGGAGCGTCCCGCCGTCCACCCGGTAGGCGACCGAGAGATCCTGAACTTCCAAGAGCGGCATGGGGATGTCGTCCTCCCTTCAGCGGGGACAGGAGCGATATCGCGGTTTCACCGCCTCCGCAGCCGCGGGTTGAGCACCGACTCGAACGCCCGCCCGATGAAAAACACCGACATCACCGTCACCATGATACACACCCCCGGCGGCACGGCCCACCACCAAGCCAAGCGGATGGCTCCGGACAGGAAGGCCTGGTGAAGGATCTGGCCCCAGCTGATGGCCCGTGGATCCCCAAAGCCCAGGAAGCTGATGCTGGTCTCGGCGACGACGGCCCACCCGAAGGTGATGGCGACATACACGTGAGAGATCGCGAAGATGTTGGGGGCAATGTGGAGGAAGATGATCCGCGGGTCCCCGGCGCCGCTCACCCGGGCGGCCTTCACGAAGGGGCGCTCGACCAGGGAGAGAACCTGGGCCCTGATCACCCGGGCCGGGGCCCGCCAGGCCAGGGCCGCCACGACCAGGATGATGTTCCAGATGCTCGGCTCGAGGAAGCTCAGCACCACGATGGCCAATGGCTCCAGAGGGATCGAGTAGGCCACGTCCACCAGCCGCATCAAGACATCGTCCACGAACCCCCGATAGTACCCCGCCAGCAGCGCCACGGTGGTGCCCACCAGCGTCACGAGAAAAGCGGCCACAAACCCCACCATGAGGGCCACCCGCGTTCCCACCAGGACCTGGCTGAAGAGGTCGCGGCCCAGGGTGTTCGTTCCCAGCCAGTGGGCGCTGGAGGGGGGCTCCAGATAGGCAAGGCCGCCATCGGGTTTGAGGACGGACTCCAGCGGATCGTACGGGGCGAGGGCCGGCGCGAATATCGCGACGCCAATCAGGACCGCGAGGACGACGGCGCCGATCAGGGCAAGCTTGTCTTCCCAGAGAGGGCGCAGCCCCCCCCACATCCTGCCCCGGGTGGACTCGAGCACGGCTTGAGCAGCCGTTTCGCCGGTGGGTTCCCCCGCCGGATGCGGTCCCGCCCAAGACTCGGCGGCCACCACCTCCGTCGTTATCGAAGGGCGATTCGCGGATCCAGCCATGAGTACACCACATCAGCCAGCAGGTTCAAGGTCATCACCATGAGGGAGATGAAAAGGAAGGCCCCCTGGGCCATCGGGTAGTCCCGGTTTTCCACGGCGAGGACGATTTCCCGCCCGAGGCCCGGCCAGGAAAAAAGGTACTCCACCAGCACTTGCCCCCCCATGGCCCATCCGATGAATAGGGCGCCGGCGGTGATTACGGGCAGGAGGGCGTTGCGCGCCGCGTGGCGGAACATCAAGCGGATCGGGCCCATGCCCTTGGCCCGGGCCATCTCGATAAACTCCTCGCCCAGAACATCCAGCATGGTATTGCGCATCAACAGGAGCGGCAGCCCGATGTAATAGAGGCCGGAGATCAACACCGGGAGGATGAGGTGTCGGACGAAATCCATGGAGACGTACGTTTCCAGGAGCCCGGTCGCCTCGTAGCCGGGGGTGCGCATGCCGGCGTGGGGCAGCCAGTCCAGCCAGAAGGAAAAAAGCATGATGGCCATGATGCCGGACCAGAAGATCGGGGCGGATCGGAAGACCAGGACCAGGATGCTTCCCACCGTGTCGACTTTTGTCCCGTGGTTCCACGCCAGGATGATGCCGCCGATGATGCCGAGGGTGTAGGCGAACACGAAAGCGGCCAGTGTCAGAATGAGGGTGTTCAGGACTTTTCCCCAAAGCACCGAAACCACCGGCCGGTTGTAGCGGAACGAGACCCCCAGCTCCCCGCGGACGAAGTTGCGGAGGTAGGTGAAATACTGGACGTGCAGGGGGCGATCCAGGCCGAGGTGCTTGAGCAGGAGCTGCCGGGATTCGGGGGGCGCCAGCGGGTCCACCATGGCCGACGCCGGATCCCCGGGCAGCAGGCGGAACAGCCCGAAGATGAGGGTGATCACCACGAGCTGGGTGATCGCCAGGTGCAGGAGGCGGCGCAGAAGGTATTGGTAGCCGGGCACTCCCCTCAGGTCCTCTAGCCGAGGGGCCCGGCGGGCCCCGCTTCCCCTGTGGCGGTGGGTGCGGCCGCGGCGCTCCCCGGGACAGGGCGTCCCAGGATTTCTCCCGAGCCCGCCCGGCGGAAAATCAGCATTCCCGGCACGTCACGCGACCCCATCCCCAGATGTCCACCCCCCCGAAGATCCGGAAGAGGTCGTCCACCTGGACGGCTTCCTTGGCCGGCACCTCGGGGGCGTTGGGGGCGAAGTCCCAGCGCAGGGTCTCTCGGCCCCCCGCCACCCGCTCGACAGGGGCCGTGCACAGGGCCACGTTCTTGTTGCCGGTGCTCACGATGGCGTCCGCCTCGGGGACGGTGAACATGAACGGCGGGTCCACCCCTTGCAGGCCCGGCTGCTCGTAGGTCAGCAGAACCGTCCGGATCCCCGCCCGCTCGCAGGCCTGAACGTCCAGCATGGTGTCGATGAATGCATTGCCGGCGCCGAGCCAGCCCACGATGGCGCCCTCGGCCCCGAGGCGGCAGGCCAGCTTGGCCGCCTGGTTCGCCGCCATCTGCTTGGCCACGTGGGTCTCGAACCGGATGCGGTGCAGGACGACGCCGAGGAAGTTCAACTCGTTCCCGTGGGCCCGATAGAGTTCCTCCACAACCGGGTGGTTGCTCCATTGCCAGGTGCATGGCGAGTGCCCCGGGATCCCCGTGGCGCGAGCCGTGAGGGCCCCGTCCAGCAGTTCGTTCGGGTGGATCCAAAACGGGAAGACGGCGCGGATCGGCTGGCCGTAGAAGGCGTACCAGGGGTGGGCCTCGTGGGCCACGGTGATGGTTCCCTGAATCAGTGCGACCTTGGGCAGCGCCGGGTC
>JASLXW010000380.1 GCA_030740135.1 Nitrospinota bacterium | reverse complement strand
CCCGTTCAGGCTTTCCACATCGTGCAGGGCGAAGGCGAGCCCGCATGCCAAGCCGCCGCGGTGGTACCCAGGACCTCCGGAATCGGGAATCAGTCTCCGGTTCAGATACAGGATGGGAGAGAAGTTTTCGTTGGTTTCGACGTTGGCAATGTTGGGCGTCGGGTTGTGGTAACTCCCGGTCGCGTTGAGGCCATCTCGGAATGAATGGGCGCCACCGCCTCCCGCCGATGCGTCGAGCAGGTAAGTGCCAAAGGGCTCGCCGTACTGATTCTTCCCCGACAACGTGAGAACGGAGACGCCACCGCGGGAGACCCCCTGGGCCTCCGAGCGATGTTCCTCTTTCGTTTGAACCAGTTTGGAGAGCGCCGAAATGACGACGTTCTCCACGACATGCGTGCCGGCCACCGAAGACATGCTGTTCGGCGCGGGCGGAAGCGCGTTGCAGAGGGTGCCGGGGGGCGCCACGATTTCCATGGGTTTCAGCAACCCCTCGGTCCAAGGGATCTCGTAGGCCAAAATGGTGAAAGCCCCCGCCGCGACCCCTCCAATCAGCCCCGACTCCGTACAGTTGATGAAGCCGGGCGCCTGCGCGGAGGTTCCACTGAAATCGAAGACCAGGTGGTCCTTCTCTTTTCGAACCTCGAGGGCCACCTTGTAGAGGCGGTTTTCATGTCCGTCGTGATCGAGGAAATCAACGGCCCGGTAGACGCCGTCGGGGAGCTCCCGGAGCCGATCCCTGAACTGCCGCTCCGAAAACCGGACCAATTCGTCCATGACCCGGCGAACGGTTTCCGCTCCGTACCGTTGGGTGATCTCGAGAAATTGTCTCTTGGCCACGTTATTCGCTGCGATCATCGCCCGGAGGTCCAGGCCCACAATTAAAGGGAGACGGGACATCGAGAGGATCATGTTCCAGATGTCATTCCTCACCTTCCCTCCCTCGACCAGCTTGACCGGGGGGATGACCATGGCCTCCTGAATTCTTTCGGTCGCCTGCGAGCACCAGCTACCCGGGTCCATGCCGCCCACATCGATTTGGTGAGCACATGCCCCGACCCACGCGAACAGAGCTCCGTCGACGAAGATGGGGGCCACGATCGAGACGTCCGGCGGGTGGAGGGCACCCTTATAGGGGTCATTGACGATGAACATGTCCCCGTCTTCGATGCCCGGATTCTCCGCGCAGTCCTGCAGGGTGTACTTAATGACTTGGGACATGGAACCCGCGTGCAGGATGACCTGATGACTCATCTTCACAATGGACCCGTCATCCAGATACAGGCCGGTATTGAAATCGTTGGCCTCGGTCACGATGGGGGAACCGGAGACGGATTTCAAAGTGATGGCCTGCTCTTCCGGCACGGCCCACAGCTTGTGTTTGACGACTTCGAGGGTGACGGGATCAATTGAAGTGTTGACGGTTTCCATGGCTTCCCCTCAGAGGGCCTCTATCGCGACGTTGAGGAATGTGTCCAGCGTGGCCTTCTGAGAAGGCCCCACGGCGATTGTGGTCCCCGGATATTCGATGATGGTCGGTCCCGGAATGGTCCATCCGGCCCGAAGGGCTTCGCCCTCATAGATGGGTGTGGGTACGCTTCCGCCCTGTTTTGGAAAATAGACGTCGCGGGTCTCTTTCCGCGCGGCCTCGGCTTCGCCTTTCTCGAGGGGGTACTCCCGGAGCTGACAGGGGTTCATCAGCCCGACGGCTTCGACCCGGAAGGTGGTGATCTCTATGCCCGCCTCCCGGAAAGCCGAACCGGGTCCGTACAACTTCTCATATTGCGCCTCGAAATCCGCTACCAATGAATCCACCGCCTGTTCATTCAGCTCCCCGTCAGGTGTGGGGATGAGCACTTCGTTTGTCTGGCGGCGAAATCGAAAGTCAGCGCTCCGATATAACCGCATGCGATCCGGGGGAATCTCGTTGGCCTGCAGGGCTCGACGGCCCTGCCCTTCCAGCTTTTCGAAGATCTCGTTGATCCGCCCGGGGGGCAGGTGCTTGGACGCCACATCGAAGTGAGCGGGGGTCCGCATTAAGTCTGAAATTTCAAAGGTGTAATGAAGGTCTGAGGCCACGGCCCCGAACGCGGAATGAACCGTCGCCGTCACGGGGACCAGAATCTTCTGGACGTGAAGCTCCGCGCCGAAGGCGGTGCAATGGACCGGTCCGGCGCCTCCGTAGGCATACAGCACAAAGTCTCTTGGGTCATGACCCTTCTCGAAGGTGAGCCGCCGGAGCCGGTCGGCCATCCGGTTGTCAATGACCCTCCGGATCCCCGCCGCGGCCTCCGGCACCGAAATCCCCAGGGGGTCGGCAACGTGCCTCCGGATCGCCTCCTCCGCCTTCGGGCAGTCGAGAGGGATTCGCCCCTCCAGGAAATAGTCCGGGTTCAGAATTCCGAGAACCAAGTCGGCATCCGTGACTGTGGGGCGTTCCCCGCCGCGACCATAGCAAACCGGCCCGGGATCGGCCCCAGCGCTTTCCGGACCGACCCTCAGATGTCCCCCCTCCACGCGGGCAATGGAACCTCCTCCGGCTCCGATTGTGTCAATGCTGATCATTGGAGTCAGGATGTGATACTTCTCGACGGTCGTGATGGTTGAAAGAAGCGGTCGTCCTTCTACAATGAGACCCGCGTCGAAACTCGTCCCGCCCATATCGGTCGTAATGATGTGGGAATGGCCCAACACCTTGCCCAAGGAAAGAGAGCCGACGACGCCTCCTGTCGGCCCGGAGGTGAGAAGCGTCACGGCCTTGTTGGGGGCTTCGTCCGCGGTGACGACCCCTCCGATGGAATTCATGATCAGGAAGGGGCCTTTCAGCCCCTTGTCTTGAAGCCCCGTTTGAAGCCGGCCGATATACGTCCCGATGACGGAACGGAGATAGGCGTTGATGGCCGTCGTCGCCGTCCGTTCGTACTCGCGGATGATGGGAATGACGTCGCTCGACAGGCTGATTTCGATCTCCGGGGCCTCTCGGTGGAAAATCTCCCGAACCCGGCGCTCATGGGCCGGATTCTTGAAGGACCAAAGGAGACAAACGGCCACGGTCCGGACGCCGGCGTTTGCCAAGGCATGGGCGGCATGCCGGACGTCCTCTTCCTGAACTGGCACGATTTCCGCCCCCTTGTAATCCACGCGCTCCGTCACTTCGAAAATCATCTCAGGTGGGATTATGGGATCCGGGTACGCTCTGAGGCTGTAGCGGGACATCTGCTCCTCACGAAGCCCGGCCGTCATCCCGAGCATGCGCTGGATCAAGAGCGTATCCCCGAAACCTCGGGTTGTGATGAGGCCGGTCTTGGAGCCTTTTCGCTCGATGAAGGCGTTGGTCGCGGCGGTGGTTCCATGCCCAAAGTAGGCCGTATCGGAAAGGAGCTGCTCCAGCGTAAGATCCAAGCCGGATGCCGCCAGGCGAAGACCCTCGACAACCCCCTCGCCCAGGTCGGCCGGCGTGGAGGAGGTCTTATACGTCCGAAGATTTCCTTCCTCGTCCAAGACGACCACATCCGTGAACGTGCCGCCAATATCAACGCCCACCGAGTACAAGGGGGAGAACCTCCTTACAGGGATGACTTTCTCGTCATCCTGAAAACGGAATCAGCGGTTGAATTCATTATAGGGGACCCCTAAAGCCGCCGGAAGCCGGGTCTTCCCAATCAAGCCGACCAGGGCCACGACGGTCGCAACGTATGGCAGCATCAAGAGGAATTGATAGGGGATATCCAGGCCTATGACCTGAAGCCTCAGTTGCAGGGCCTCGGTGGCTCCGAACAGAAGGGCGGCGCCCAGCGCTCCGAACGGATTGAGACGTCCAAAGATGACCACAGCCAGGGCGATGAATCCGCGGCCCGCGACCATATTGTCGCTGAACAGGTTGAGCGGACCCAGAGACAGATACGCGCCCCCGAGACCCGCGAAAATCCCGGCCAAGAGGACCGACAGATATCGAAGCCGCGCCACCTTGATTCCCGCAATGTCTGCTGCGAGCGGGTGCTCTCCGAGACTTCGCACCTGAAGTCCGATGGTCGTGCGGAACAGGATGAACCAAAGGAGGGGCACGAGTGCGAAGGCCACATAAACCAGCGGTACCTGGTTGAAGAAGATAGGCCCAAAGAACGGGAGATCCTTGAGCCAGGGGATTC
>JASLXW010000037.1 GCA_030740135.1 Nitrospinota bacterium | reverse complement strand
GTCCCCGCCGCCTTGAAGGTCTTGGCCAGGTTTTTCAGGATGAAGTCGGCCTGACGCTTGATGTCGGACCCGTAGTAGGGGAAAGCGGGATCCACCTTCGCTTCCGGCGCAATACCGGTCTTGAAGTCACTGGCGAGCTGTCCGGCCGCGAAGACCAAATCTCCCACCCGGACGGCCTCGGTGTAATTGGCCAGCGGCTGCGGCGCGCCCGACTTGACGGCCTTCGCTTTCAACCCCTTCTTGGGGACATAAGCGATGAGGTCGATCTCGACCAGGGTGTCCTTGACCAGAAGACCCGTCGTCCCAACGGTCGTCCGGGGAGGGGGCGTCTTGAAGTGCTGTTTCCAGACTTCATCGAACGCGTTGAAATCCTTGAGATCCATCATGAAGACCTGCGCCTTGACGACGTTGTCGAGAGATGTCCCCGCCGCCTTGAAGGTCTTGGCCAGGTTTTTCAGGATAAAGTCGGCCTGACGCTTGATGTCGGACCCGTAGTAAGGAAAAGCGGGATCCACCTTCGCTTCCGGCGGAATGCCTGTCTTGAAGTCGCTACCCAATTGTCCGGCCGCGAACACGAAATCTCCGATGCGGGACGCTTCGGTGTAGTTGGCGAGCGGCTGCGGCGCGCCGGACTTGATTCGTTTCGGTTTCATTGGGTTTCTCCGGAAACATGGAAGCCTGATCCGGCCGCGTCGGACGCCGACCCGACCGGCCCCATTTCATCCTCTCTTTGCGATGAAATCGATCTCGATCAGCGGGCCGTGGAACATGATCCCCGTACTGGGAATGACCGTCATGGCCGGGGGATCCTCGGGGATGAACTTTCGCCAAACCCTTTCGAACCCCCGATAGTCTCTCCGGGGATCGAGAAGATAGATGTGGGCCTGAACCACGTCCTCCAGGGATGACCCGCAATGCGCCAGGAGCTCCTCCAGGCTCTTGAGCGTATATTCCGTCTGGATGGAGATATCAATCCCGTAGTGCGGCATCGCCGGAGAGACGCCGTACACGGGCTCCTTGAAATCGCTGGCGACCTGCCCCGCCAGGAAGACCCAGTCCCCCGCCTCCATGGCCGGCGAAAAATGCACATTTCTGACGCCCGGGTGAAACTGCTTGTCGTACAGGATTTCGCGCTTCTGATGCCGCTCATCCGGCGTGAGGGTGATCAGGTTGGCCGTCGTCCGCGCGCCCGGCGCCATGAACCCCTTGATCTCCATCGAGCTCCGGGGCGGCGGGACGTTCATGTAGGTTTTCCAGACGCGGTCGATGTCGTGAAATTCGTCGCGGTCCACATGGTAGTGCTGCGACTTGACGGCGTTCTGCAAGGTCGTTCCGGCGGCCTGCGCGCATTTTTCCATGTTCGAGAGAATGTACTCGGCCTGGTCCTCGGCGTTGTTCCGGTAATAAGGGAATTTTGGATCTTTTCCCACTGGGATGCCGGTCTCGGAATCCGTGGCGGGCATGCCCGAATGAAACAGGAACGGACCGGCCTTCACCGCGGGGGAGCAATGCTCCCAAAGCTTCGGATAATCGGAGGGAGAAACGATTTCCTTCCGGGTATTCCCGTCGGGAATCACGGCGATCGCGTAAACCTGAACGAGCGCCCCCGGGAGGATGTACTCATCGCCCACTTCAATCACCGTCCGGACCGGGGGATCCTGGGGGAACCACTCCCGCCAAACCTCTTCCATCCAGGGAAGCAATCCGGCCCCGGTCAGGAACACTTCCGTCTTGACCACCTGGTCCAGGCCGGTCCCGGCGGCCTGGAGGATCCTCCGGAGGTTCCCCAGAATGCATTCGGTTTGGAGCTCGATATCCGTCTTCCCGACGAAAAGAAACGTCGGATCGGACCGGACGGCGATTCCCGTCTTGAAATCCGTCGCATAGAGACCCGAGACAAAGACGAACGGACCGCTCCGGACAGCCTGCGACGCATGAAGCAAAGAACCCGGAACAGAGGTTGTGTGGACCCGCTCTTTACCCATGCCGGTTCCCCAATGGGTTGACTTTGTGAAAAGCCGCGATGCCTGTCCCGATGAGACTTTTTCAATAGATTTTCAAGATTAACACAAAGTATTTTTTTGAATCGAACCGTAACCTGGGGAGATCCTCAACCGCAGGCCGAGAGCGCGGTCAAGGCATAGACCTGTGAGGCGCGGACCAAATCCTCCACCTCCAGGTACGTGGCGCCCCCGCCCGACCCGGAGCCGGGGCCGTACGTGATGGATGGAATTCCGGCGCCGTTGAACACGTTCACATCCCTCCACATGCTGGTCACCGGCGAGGGGACGCCGCCGGGCTTCGTTCCGAACACGTGCCGGTGGGCCGACTCGATCGCGCTTCTCAGGTGCTCGATGTTCTCCCCGATGTATCCCCGCCGGTGGAGATAAACCTCGAACTCGGCGCCAACGCCTATCCTCCCCGCCAGGGACCGAAGATCCTCCAGGATCGGCTTGGGGTCCGCGCCCGGCAGGAGGCGCACATCCAGATAGCTTGAGCAGACGGCCGGACAGCAGGAGGGCCGGAAAGGAAGACCGGACCTGATCGCCCCTACGCCGGCCTTGGGCCGGATCTCACCGGTCTCGATGGGGAGCACATTCTTTTTTTCGTATTCCAGCGCCCATTCTTCGATAACCAAGAGGAGTTTCACCATTTGAATCAGGGCGTTGGGGCTCTCTTCGGGAGGGTGAGGGCGTTGGATGTACGGGGTGTAAAGCCTCTTTCCGCGTGTGGTGATCTTGATGTAGAGGGCCCCGCATTCGGCCCAGGCAAGCCCGAACCCGGTCGTCTCGGCCACCAGGGCGCAATCCGCGAAAACTCCGTGATCGACGAGATGCCTCGTGCCCAAACCTTTTCCGAGGTACGAAGTTCCCTGGAATTCGTCAATGGGCGCCCCCCCGATTTCTCCCACGACCATGGTCAGGATCACATCCCCGCCAATGGAGGCGCCGCTGTCGCGCAGGGCTTTGGCGGCGATGAGAAAGGCCGCCATCGGTCCTTTGTCGTTGACGACGCCGTGCCCGTAGACCTTGCCGTCATCGACCCACGCGCCGTTGAAGTGCGGCTCCTCTTCGCCCTCTATCCAAAGATCGTGGGGGGCCCACAGGAACGTGTCCATGTGGGCGTTGAAGATCAAGCTCCTGCCCCCGCCGCTTCCCGGAATCCGCGCGACGATGTTGTCGCGGCCCCGCGCCGCGCATTGCGTAAAGGGTTGAAACCCCTCTTTCCTCAGCCACTCCGATAAGAAAACCCCAATCGCCTCCTCATCGCCGCTGGGGCTCGGAATGTTGCCCAGCGCGACGGCCAGATCAACGACCTCTTCCGGATGAATCAGAGACACGACCTTGTCAACGGCAGAAGTATTGCCCATCATCCTTCCTTCTGATTTTTATCGGGATCCGTCGGACGAAAAACACCGCCTCACCGCGGACCTTACCACACGCCCGGGACCGTTGACCGGCGGGAACCCGCTTCCTTATGATGAAGCTCTCGGCCTGTCGGGGCCGAGGTCCATGCGCCGCGTCTGGTGGACATAGAGAAATGAGCCGACCGTTCAGAGAAGGGAGACGGGAGTTCTTCCCGGAGAAGATCGCCTTCGCTGCGATCCTCCTCTCGGTTTGCGTTGCGGCCTTCGGCTTCGCCCTTTGGCCGCGGACGGCCTCATCCCAACCGGGCGGACGGTTCGCCGGGATGGTCCTCATCCCGGGCGGCCCATTCATCATGGGGCGCGAGGGCGGCCCCACGGGTGAAAGCCCCGAGGACGAGCGGTCCCCGAACGGCTCGTCCCCGGACGTTGACAATAAGGGCGGCCGATGGGGGGTTCACCCATCCGGCCTGGGGAGGTCGTCTTTCATTCGATCAGCTCCTTGCGGTGGACGGTAGCAATGTCTACTCTGGTATCCTCAGGCGAATTTTCATAAAGGTCCCTTGGAGGTAGAGACAGGAGATATGGATTAGAGGGTGGCTCACCCGTCTTGTGGAGTCCTTCATCGGCAAGCGGCGCGATGAACTGCTCAACGGGGAGATCTTCTACACCCTGACAGAGGCCAAGGTGTTGGTGGAGAGATGGCGACAGCTCTACAACCGGGTAAGGCCCCATAGTGCCTTGGGCTACCGGCCGCCGGCGCCGGAGGCCATCGAACCACTGCCTCTGGGCAACCCTGAAATTTCGGACATCGAGGAGAAGAGACTAACTCAAAAAGTGGTACAACTTTAGGGGGCAGCGCATCATGGGGAGGGGCGGATTCATTCACGTGATGTCTCTCCCGGGGAGATTTTGCGCACAATCATCGGGTCCGCGCCTGATTGGACGCGGATCGTGAGTCCGTCTCGCTGTCCGGTTGGATTCTTTCGTTTCCGGTGCGGCCGGCCGCGCCCCGGGCGCCGGCCGAAGCGGCCATGCTGTGGCCGCGAAGATATTCGCCGGAATGAGAAAAGTCAACCGATTCCCCCATCCTCAATCTCCGCCGCGTCCATCCCGGCCCGGTCATTCGGTCCGGCGCTGGTGGGCGGGTATTTCTCGGCCCGCCGGCGCCCTCCCGCCCTCCCGGCTGTATGACTGGATTCGCTGTGAGCCGGACGTTGAGCGGGTTTGGGTCAAGGGATGTTGCTGAGGGCGTCCCTCGTCCAGCCGGAACCGGGAGGCCCCGGCCCCGCGGACCGGATCAGGATTCCTTGATGGCGGAGACTAGGTCCAGCACGGCCTTCTGGCCGTCTCCGAAGTACATGAGGGCGTTGTCTTCCGCGAAGAGCGGGTTGGGGACCCCGGCGAAGCCCGGGCTGAGGCTGCGCTTGATGACGATCACCGTGCGGGCCTTGTCGGCGTCGATGATGGGCATCCCGGCGAGGGGGCTGGCGGGGTCCGTTCGGGCCGCGGGGTTGACGGTGTCGTTGGCGCCGATGACCAGGGCGATGTCCATCTGCTCCATGGCCGGGTTGATCTCGTCCATTTCCTTGAGCTGGTCGTACGGGACATTGGCCTCGGCGAGGAGGACATTCATGTGGCCCGGCATCCGGCCGGCGACCGGATGGATGCCGTACAGCACCTCCGTTCCCCGCGCCTCGAGAAGCTCGGCCAGATCCCGGACGGCGTGCTGGGCCTGGGCGACGGCCATCCCGTAGCCCGGGATGACGACCACCTTGCGGGCCGTGTCGAAGACCATCGCCACTTCCTCGGCCGAAACCGATTTGATCTTCCCCTCGTAAATCTCATCCGCGCTCGCCGTCTCGCCGTCGGCGGGTCCCAGCGTTCCGAACAGGACGTTCGCCAGGGAGCGGTTCATCGCCTTGCACATGATCTTCGCCAGGATGATGCCCGACGCCCCGACCAGGGAGCCGGAGATGATGAGGACGTTGTTGTTCAGGACGAATCCGGTGGCGGTGGCGGCCAGTCCGGAGTAGGAGTTCAACAGCGCGATGACGACCGGCATGTCGGCCCCGCCGATGGGGATCACCACCAGGATCCCGAGGACCGAAGAGAGGGCCACCAGGGTCCAATAGGCCCAGACGGCCTTTGGGTCGGCCACGATCCAGGCGGCGCAGGCGAGGGCCGCGAGGCCCAGCAGGGTGTTCAGGACATTCCGGCCGGGGAACAGAACGGCTTTGCCGGGCATGATCTCCTGGAGTTTGGCGAAGGCCACCAGACTGCCCCAGAATGTGACGGCCCCGATCAATCCGGACGCGGCGGTGGCCACCGTCAACTGGGTCCGGGGCGCGCCCGGCAGGAGTCCCGCTTCGATCAGCGCCGCTCCGGCCACGAGGACGGATGCGGCCCCGCCGAATCCGTTCAACAGGGCGACCATCTGCGGCATGGCGGTCATTTGAATTTTTAGGGCCAGGATCGCGCCGATCGCCGCTCCCACGATGATGCCGACGAGGATGAGCTCATAACTCAAAACCCGGTTGTCCACCAGCGTGACGACAATGGCGATGAGCATGCCGACGGCGCCGGTGAGGTTTCCGCGCACCGCCGTGCGCGGATGACCGAGCCCCTTGAGTCCGATGACGAACAGGGCCGAAGCGATCAGGTAAGCGATGTTGATCAGCGAGAGTTTCACGACTCAGTCTTTCTTGCGGAACATTTCGAGCATGCGGTTGGTGACCAGAAATCCGCCCACGACGTTGATGGTGGCGAAGATGACGGCCAGAAGGCCCAGGATAGACGTGAGGAGGGTATGCTGGGAGCCGGCGGACAGGATCGCGCCGATGATCGTGATGCCCGAGATGGCGTTGGACCCGGACATGAGGGGGGTGTGGAGCGTCGGCGGCACCTTGGTGATGACTTCAAAGCCGATGAACATGGCCAAAACGAAAATGGTCAGGACCGTGACGAACACTTCCATCAGGCGGATTCCTCCTGCGCGGCCGTCTCCGTCTCGAGGCCGAGGACCTCCCGCACCCTGGGGTGGACGACCTCGCCCCCCCGGGCCACGAGCGTTTCCCGCGTGATCTCATCCTCCAGGTCGACGTTCAATCCGCCGTCCTTCACCAGGTGGAGGAGGAAGGTGGCGATGTTCCTGGCGTACATCTGGCTGGCGTGAAACGGAATGTCCGAGGGCAGATTCACCGGGCCGAGGATGCTCACGCCGTTCTCGACCACGGTCTCGTCCGGCCGCGTCGCCTCGCAGTTGCCCCCCCGCTCCGCGGCGATGTCCACGATGACGGACCCGGGCGACATGCCGGCCACCATCGCGCGGGTGATCAGGACGGGCGCCGGCTTGCCCGGGACGGCCGCCGTCGTGATGACGACGTCGCTCTCGGCCACGACCCGGCCCATCAGCTCCTGCTGCCGGCGATAGAAGTCCTCGCCGAGGTCCTTCGCGTAACCGCCTTTGTCCTGGGCGTCGGCCGACTCTAGGGGCAGCTCGACGAACTTCGCGCCCAGGCTCTCGACCTGCTCTTTCACCTCGGGGCGCACGTCGTAGGCCCGCACGACGGCGCCCAGCCGGTTGGCGGTGGCGATGGCCTGAAGGCCGGCCACCCCGGCGCCGACGACCAGCACGCGGGCCGGCGCCACCGTGCCCGCCGCGGTCATGAGCATGGGGAACATCCGGGGCAGTTGATCCGCGCCGAGCAGGACGGCCTTGTAACCCTGGATGGTGGCCATGGCGGAGAGGGCGTCCATGGATTGCGCCCGGGAGATTCGCGGCATGAGCTCCATCGAGAAGACGCTGACCCCCCGGGCGGCCAGGTCTTTCATCGCCTCGCCGGGGGAGAGGGGCTCGCAGAGCCCGATGACCGTCTGTCCGGACCGCAGGAGGTCGAGGTCCGCGCGGCCCGCCTCCGGGTTGGCCCCGAGGGTGCGGACCTGGAGGAGGGTTTCGGCCTGTGCGAAGACGTCGCCCCGCGAAGCGGCGATCCGGGCGCCCTTCTCTTCGAACTCGGCGTCGGGGAAACCGACGGCCGCTCCCGCCCCGGACTCGACGACGACCGTCAGGCCGGCCTTCGTCAGGGGGGCGAGCTGCGCCGGGATCATCGCCACGCGGCGCTCCCCCGGAAAGGTCTCTTTTGGGATTCCAATCATCATGCGAACCGTCGAGGCAAGATTCTTGCCTGGATAGAGGGAACGAAGGATCTTTCTCCCGCCGCCCCGCCGGGAGGGGAGGCGGACAATACGACGTGATTCTACCCGATCTGTCGAGGGATTTGCATTTCCCCCCCCGGGCGGTTCCAGAGCGGGGGGGCCGGGGGCCGAACCAAGGCGGGCGGCTGAGACCGGCCGACGGACGCCCCCCGGGCCGAAGTTCTACTCTCCCATCACCTTGATCACGACGCGTTTTTTTCGCCGGCCGTCGAATTCGGCGTAGAAAATCTGCTGCCACGGCCCCAGGTCCAGCCGGCCTTCGGTGATGGGCACGATGACCTGGTGGTGCATGAGGAGGTTTTTGAGGTGGGCGTCGCCGTTGGTCTCGCCGGTGCGGTGGTGGCGGTAATCCGGACCCTCGGGGGCCAGCTCCTGGAGCCAGTCCTCGACGTCCGCGATGAGGCCCGATTCCGCGTCGTTCACGTAGACGGCGGCGGTGATGTGCATGGCCGAGATCAGGACCATTCCCTCCCGGACGCCGCTCTTTCCGACGGCGTCCTCCACCCGCCCGGTGATATTGATGTACTCCCGCTGGTTTTTCGTGTTGAACCAAAAGTATTCGGTGAGCGTCTTCAAAATCGGCTCCGCCTCATTTGCGGCCCACCGCGTCGAGAAGGCGCTTTGCGGCTTGGGGGACGGCGGCGAAGGACTCTGAATTCCTGACGGGTCGCCCGCGTCGCGGCCCCCGGGTTTTCGGAATGGCCCGCCCCGGTCTTCTCATTGATGCCGGTCCATGAACAGCCGGAGCCGCTTGGGGATTTCGAACTCCGGGAGGCCAATCTCGTTCCAGACGTCGAGGGCCTTCATCATGAGGTCTTTGTGCGGAAGGGAGACGTCTCCGGCGTCTTCTTTTTCCGTGGCGTCCAGGACGAGCTTGCTGCTCATCTCCGGCTCGCCGTTTCGGACGCGGACGGTGGGATCGGCGACGGCGGGCGTGAACACGTTATCGATGATGATGGTGTCCCGCGCGGCGTTGAACCGGGAGTTCATGGCCCAGTCCATGTGCATGGGGTCCCGGATGTCGATGTCGTCGTCCACAACCGTGATTCGCTTGAGCAGGGTCGCCTCGGCGATGAGGCGGCCGACGCGCTTGGCGTGTCCCGGATAGAGCGGTTTCATGGAGACGATCCCGTGGGCCAGGAGTCCGCCGTAGGTCAGGTCGATGTAGGCGTCCTGGACGGTGTGATGCCCCAGGTCGTGGCGGAGGATCTTGACGAGCAGCCCGGCGTTGCTGAGGCTCTGGATGACCGTGCTCTCCGAGGGCGGCAACTGGCTGATGTAGCCGTAATACATGGGGTCTTTGCGGTGGGTGACGGCTTTGACGCGGGCCATGGGCCTGCGGTCGACCCCTCCCATGTAACCGGCGAACTCGCCGAAGGATCCTTCGTCGGCCGTTTCCTCGGGGAGGAACTCCCCCTCGATGATGATTTCGGCGTGGGCCGGAACCCGCAGTTCCGAGGTCGCCGCTTTGACGACTTCCAGCGGCTCCCCCTTCAGCCCGCCCGCGACGGAGAGCTCGTCGGCGCCGTAAGGCACGTTGCAGACGCCCGCCAGGTGCGCCGCCGGCTCGGCGCCGATCACCCAGGCGAAGGGGGCGGGCTTGCCCTGTTGGATGTAGGAGTCGTAGCACAGCATGCCGTGCCGGCCCGGCGTCAGGTTGACGACGAGCTGGTCCTTGTCTTTGACCATCGTCCGGTAGGTGGCGGCGTTTTGAATGCCCGTGTTGTCGTCCCGGGAGATGACGAGGGTGGTGATGTACGGGGCGATGTCCTTTCCGGGGGTCCAGATGGGGATCGGCAGGCGTCCCAGATCGACCGCGTCTCCCTCATGGACGACCTCCTGGCTGGGCGCGTTATCGACTTCCCGGGTCGGCACCGGGTTCGTCAGGGCGTGGACCCACTTTTCGTTGATCCGGTCCGGCTCCGTTTCGAGCGCCGCCGCGTAGGTGGCCCGCGACGCGCCCAACACGCCCGTCATGACCGGCATGTCGTGGCCCTTGACCCGTTCGAAGAGCATGCCGAAGCGCTCCTCATCGGGCAGGGCCTGGAACATCCACCGGGCCAGGCAGGCCACTTCCCAGGTGTGATCGACGTTTTTTTGGATGCGCTTGAGCTTGCCTTTCGATTCCAGCGCCGCCAGATGATCCCGGATGTCGCGATAGGCCATCGAGTCTCTCCTTGTCCCCGCGCCGGGGACGGGCTTGCCGTTCACGGTTCGCCCCGACGCGTCATTGTAAACCCATTTCCCGACGAGGGCGAAAACCGCCGCCCGGGCCGGGACCGGCGGAAGGTCCGACCCCTGTGGTTCGGGGCGCGCAACGGGATTGGCGCACCGGGTTCCGGGCGGATTGACGTTCTCTCGTCTCAGTCGCCGATGTAGCCCAGCCCTTTGAGGCGCTCTACGGTCTCCGGATCGAGCTCGATCCGCTGTTTGCCGGTCAGGCGGCCGCGCCGGAGGACTTCGTCTCTTTTCGCCTTCAGACGCGTCCGGTAGCGGGTGGTGACGGGGTCCCCGATTTTGAACAGGTTCCGGTTTTCCCGCGGGTCCTTCAATAGGTCGAAAAGCCGGCCCTTTCGGAACGGGAGGGGGCGCTGGTCGTCCTCGAGCGTGGATGCCGATTCAGCGATGTATTTTTTCCCCTCCGAGATGACGAACTGGTAGGAGCCTTTGAAAATCCCGGACGTCTCCCCGTAGAAGTCCCGGGAAGCGCTTCCCCCTCGCAGGAGCGGGACGAGGGACTTTCCCTGCATTCCTCCCGGACCCCGGATTCCCAGAATTTCCAGGATGGTCGGCATGACGTCCGCCAGGCCGACAAGGTCCCGGTTTCGGATTCCGGGGATGATTTTTTTTGGGAGCCGCATCACCAGAGGGACGCGGATCTCTTCCTCATTGACTGTGGAGCCATGCTTGTATTGGCCGTGATCGAAGAAGGCCTCGCCGTGGTCCGAGGTGACGATGAAAAGGGAATTGTCGTAAAGGTCCCGGCTCTTGAGATAGCGGACGAGTCTCCCCAGCCAGTCATCGAAAAACCGGATCTCTCCGTCGTACTGGGCGACCATGTTCCGGAGCAGCCTGGGTGGAAGGGGATCTTTCGAGTCTTCCCAAAAATTCGGACCGGTCAATTTCTTGGGCGGGCCATCGACGGGACGCCCCCGGAAATCCGGATCGAACATCTTCTTGTACGGGCCGGGCGGCCGATAGGGGTCATGCGGATCGAAATAGTGGAGGTAGAGAAAGATCTTGTTCCTTTTCGGGGCGAAGCCCCGGAGAAAAAGATGCTCCACATAGGCCCGGGCGTGCCGGAACATCCAATCCGCCTTGATCAGGCGATTTTCCGCGAACCCGCTGTCCGGCATTTGAAAGAGCCCCGGTTTGTCCGATCCGCTCTCGTTGAGCAGCGCCTCCAACGCGAGGTTCAGCCGATTGAGCAGACGGTCCAAGCGGGCGGAAAACCCGAAGAGCGTCCGCCAGACGTACAACTGCTGGGGCGGTTGATTGTTCCGGTAATGGAGGCCGCCCCAAAGCCTGTTGAGCTGGAGGACGTAGTCGAATCCCTGGGTGTAGTTCTGCTTGGCGGAGACGAAGAGGTTGGTCGAGAAAAAGGACGTGGTGTACCCCTGTCGGCGGAGGCGTTCGGCCAGGGTGTCCGCGCTGTCCGGGAGCCGGGAGGCCACGTTATGCATCCCGGTCGTGGTCTCGTGCAACGAGGTGAACAGCGTGGCCACGGAAGGGATCGTCCAGTTGGCGTGCGACCGGGACTCCTCGAACAGGATTCCCTCCCGGGCGATCTCCTCCAGGACGGGGGAGGTCGGGCGCCGGTAGCCATAGGCCGACAGGTGATCGGACCGCAAGGTGTCCACAAGGATGAGGATGACGTTGGGGGCGCCTGTGACCGCCGGCTTCGCCGCCCGCACCGTCTGGTCCGCGTGGTGCGGCGCGGTGTCGGGAAACGGAATCGCCCCCAACGCGCCGATGATCAAGATTCCCCCGCTGAGTCCCAGACACCCCCTCCGGACCTTTTTCTCGTTTGCGCCCACCCCTTTCCAGATCGCCAGGAAGAGGAGGATGGCCGCGAGACCGAAAAGACCGTTGGCGAGGATTCGCCCCCATACCGAGCCGGCCGGAACGATCAACGGGTGGATGTACCCGGCGATCAGGACCCGAGCGGACAGGACGGCCAGCAGACCCATGACGGCCCTCCCGGTATGGCGTCGAGCCCCCGGGATCCACCCCATAACGGCCGCGGTCAAGGCGGTGATCGCGCCGAACGCGAGGGCGTTCAGGACCAGGGCCGTCAGGAGCAGGTGAAGGACGCTCCACGCGGTAAACACCTGATCGGGGATCGAAGCCGCGAAGATGAGGACGTACGTCTCGATGACGCCGGTGAAACAGCCGGCCGCCGCACCGGCCGCGATCCATTGGATTTCCCTGTTCAAAGCTTTAACCTTTCCACCGTTGGCTGGGCGATTCGGCCCCCCCCCCCGCTTCAAGGCCTCACACTATCTTCAGCCGCGGGCGGAACGTCAAGCCTCATTCCGGAATCTCCGCGGGGCCCGGCCTGGATGTTGAAATTTCCGTCCCCGGGTCGATTTGCTGATATCCTGGGCGGGAAGGGCTTGCCGCGTTCAACCCCTCATGGGAATGGTGAAGATGGGAATCCTGGATTCACGATGCGCTGTGGTCACCGGCGCCGGCCGGGGAATCGGCCGGGCCGTCGCGTTGCGCCTGGCGGCCGAAGGCGCCGCCGTGGTCGTCAATGACCTGGAAGCTTCACCCGCCGAGGAGGTGGCCGCGCGGATCCGGGAGGCCGGTGGCGAGGCCATCCCCTGCGCCGGGGACGTCTCCGACCCGGAAGACGCCGGGCGAATCGTCCGGACGGCGGCCGATGCGCATGGGGGGTCGGACATCCTGGTCAACAACGCGGGAAACCTTCGCGACGCCTGGATCCACCGGATGGATGAGTCCTACTGGCGGGCGGTCCTGGACGTTCACCTGAGCGGCGCCTTTCACATGATCCGCGCGGCGGCGCCTTGGATGCGGGACGCGGCGAAAGCGGAGCTCGAAAAAGGGGAAACGCGCCACCGGAAGATTGTCAACCTGACCTCCGTCGTCGCCCAGATGGGCAGTCCCGGCCAGGCGAATTACGCCGCCGCCAAGGGCGGAATCATCGCCCTCACCAAAACCGTCGCGCGCGAATGGGCCCGCTTCCGGATCAACGTCAACTGCGTCGCGCCCGGCCTCATCCGGACGCGGATGACGGCGGAGAAGCGGGAAGGAGACGCCCTGGGGATTCCCGCCGATATCCTCGAAGACCTCCTGTCCGCAGTCCCGGCGGGGCGCATGGGCGAGCCCGACGAGGTGGCGAGGGCCGTGGAGTTTCTTTGCGCACCGGCGTCGGACTACGTGACGGGGATCGTTCTGGGCGTCAACGGGGGCCTCTACATGTAACCGCCGGGATGGCGGCTACAAGAGCCTCTTCCGCACCCGCCAGCTGATAAACTCGCCCGCGAAGACCAAGACGATGATGGCCAGGCAAAGCACGCCGGATTTCTGCCACTGAAACTGCTTCACATACAAAAATACGTAGAACCCGATTCCGCCGGCTCCGACCAGACCCAATATCGTGGAATCCCTCAGGTTCATCTCGAATCGGACGGCCAGATGGGTGACCATCTGAGGCAGCACCTGGGGGATGAGTCCGTGCTGGATGACCTGGAGCGAGGAAGCGCCGGTTCCCTGGAGGGCGAGGAGCGGCTTGGGGTCGGTGGATTCGATCTCTTCCGCGACAAACCGCCCGAGCCCGCCGATCGAGTGGACGGCGAGGGCCAGGACGCCGGGAAACGGTCCTAACCCGACGGCGGAGACGAAAAGAAGCGCCAAAAGAAGAAGCGGAATGGAGTGGATGAGCGCCAGGAAGCCCTTGATGGGGAGATGGACCCAGCCCGGCGTCCAGGTGGAAGCCGCGAGGACTCCCAGCGGGTAGGCCACGATGGCGCCCAAGAAGGTTCCGGCGATGGTGGTTTGGAGGGTCTCGACGGATGCCCGAGCCAGGACGTCCCAAACCGACCAGTTCGGCGGGGCCATCCGCCCGAAGAACTTGAAGATTTGGGGAACGCCTTCCCACAACAGCCGGTCGGAGAACTCCGAGCCCCGAAAAGACCAGAAAATCAGCGCGCTAGCCGCCAGCTAGAGCGTAACCCTGAGCGTCGTCCGTCCGGCCCGCGCCCGTCCGTCCCGCGTGATCGAGTCGGCCATTTCCCTCCCCCCGGGACCAACCCCGGCCATAGATTTCTTGTATTTTTTCCGCGGACAACTCGTTCGGCGGGCCGCTCCAGATCACCCTCCCCCCTTCCATCGCAATGATGCGCCCGGCGTGCCGTTTGGCCAATGCCGGATCAAGGCTCGACACGGGCTCATCCGCCAAAAGGATGGTCGGGTCCTGGGCCATGGCGCGGGCAATGGCCACCCGCTGTTGTTCTCCCCCGGACAGGGTCCGGGCCTGCCGGCCGTCCTTCCCCTCCAGATGGACTTCCCGGATGACGTGGTCGCAAATCCGGCGATCGCCGTCCGCCGGAATCCCGAACGTGCTTCGCAAAGGGGAGGTGTGCGCAAGCCGCCCATGATAAACATTCTGCCAGACCGACTCCCTTCCAATCAGATCAAACTGCTGGTGAATCATCCCAATCCGCCGGTGGTAAAGTCGCCTCCTCTTCCGGTCGCGGATTGGCAGGGCCTCTCCCAGCACTTGAAGATCACCCCGGGTCGGCGTGAGGTAGCCTTTGATCATCCGAAGAAGGGTTGTTTTTCCCGCGCCGCTGTTTCCGATGAAAGCGACGCGCTCTCCCTCGAAGAGGTCCAGGTGGTCAATGCAGACGAGCGCCTTTCCGTCCGCGAGAAACTCCACCCCTTCCATTTGGATGAGGGCGTTGGTCTTGATCATTTCAGGAATCCGTATCTGCGCGCCATGTCCGCTACGGGCCTGAACGTGTCGTTGTCGACCTTGACGTAGCCGTCGGTTCCGTACAGGGCCCGCACGATGCCGCGGTCCTCAGGTTTGTTGAGCTTGAGCATCGCCTGGATGAACCGGTCCCGAAGCCCGGGATTCAGGTCCCTGCGGACGACAACCACGTGGCTGGGAATGCGCTGAGATTGTCCGATGGCCACGATGGCGCCGCGTTCTTCGACCCGAAGAAGGTTGATGGCGAACTCGCCGACGCCGGCCGCGTCGACGAAGCCGCCGAACACCGACCGGATGGCCTGCTCATCCTCTCCGGCGAAGTAGACCCGCCTGAAGAATTCGCCCTCGGGTTTGTCGAGGCCCCCCTTCGCGAGGCCCGCCCGGATGAAGACGTCGTGCGGATACATGAATCCGGAGCTGGAAATCGGGTCCACGTACGCGATGGTCCCGCCTTTGAGATCGGCGATCGTCCTGATGCCGCTGTCCTTCCGGACGAAGATTTTCGAGTGGTAATAGTTTTGGGGATTATAAAGGTTTTGACACCAATTGGGTGAGCTGTTGCACCACCAGGGGAAAGGGATCCTGGTGGCGGTGATTGTAGCGGACATTCCATCTCTTTCAGGTAGAGGGGGAACCGCT
>JASLXW010000379.1 GCA_030740135.1 Nitrospinota bacterium | reverse complement strand
AAAAATACCGCCTGATGGATGAAGCGGCCCTGCTCGAAGGGGCGAAGCGGGCGGTGGCGGCGAAATCACGCCGGTATTGCATCGTCATCAGCGGGCGCGGACCCACGGAGGAGGAGATCGAGCACATCGGCTCGGCGGTCCGGCGGATCAAAGCCGAAACCGACCTCTCGATCTGCTGCTCGTTGGGGATCCTCGGCGAGGCGGAGGCCGGACGCCTCCGGGCGCACGGCGTGGACCGGCTGAACCATAACCTCAACACCAGCGAGCGGCACTACCCCTCCATCTGTTCCACGCACGCTTACGCCGATCGCCTCCAAACACTCCGGTCGGCGCGCGGGGCGGGTATGGAGCTTTGCTCCGGCGTGATTTTCGGCCAGGGCGAATCGAGCGAAGACATCTACGATGTGTGCCGGGCGCTTCGCGCGCTTCAGCCCGAGTCCATCCCGGTGAACTTTCTGCACGCCCTCGGGGGCACGCCGCTGGCGGAAACGCCCGCACTGGGGGCCGCGCGCTGCCTGCGGCTTCTCTCCCTGGTCCGGTTCTTCAACCCGCGCTCGGAGATCCGCGTGGCGGGAGGCCGGGAAGTCCAGTTGGGCGCCCTCCAGCCACTCGCCTTCTACCCGGCCAACTCGATCTTCGTCTCGGGCTACCTCACAACCCCCGGCCAGCCCCCCGACGAGGCCCACCGGATGATCCGGGAGATGGGTTTCGAGGTGGACGTCGCCGGGGAGTCCGACCCGCGCCCCATGCAAGTCGCCCATGAGCCGTCCCCCTAGCACCGCCGCCCTTCTCCGCCGCAAACCGGACTCCCGTCCCCGCCGCCGAACCGGAGAACCGTCGTCCTTTGCGGGCCGGTTCTATAATCGGAATCCGGGACGGCATGAGGCCGCCTCCACACTTCACTGAATTAAGCGGACACCGATTCGGGGAGGAAGAAGCGATGATCATCCTGAAAAGCATCCCCCTCCTTGCTTACATTCTGGCGGTCTACAACGCAATCGGGTTCTTTCTGCCCGCCCCCATGACCGACACGTTGAGCACCACCCTGTTCAGCCTTCCGCTGGCCTCGGGGGGGGAATGGGTCGCGACCCTCGGCGACTCCCTGATCGTCCTCGGCATCCTGGCCCTGTACTTCGAGCTCTTCCGCGCCACCCGGACCACGAAGGTTTCCGTGATCAACCACACGTTGTCCATGCTGATCTTCATTGTGTTCCTGGTGGAGTTCATCCTGGTGGCCGGCGCGGGCAATTCCGCCTTTCTCATCATCGGCCTGATGTCGCTGCTGGACGTGATCGCCGGCTTCACGATCTCCATCGTCGCCGCCCGCCGGGACCTCGCGGGGGGCGTCGTCACGGGCGGCGTCCAGGCGGAGTAGGCGGCCTCGCCCCATTCGGCGGGTCGCGCGCGAAAGGCCCCGTGAAACATTCACTTTCCGCTAAAGTATTCGGGCCGATTCGCCGATGAAGAATTGAAGAGAAGACGGCGCAAAGAGTCGCCGCATTCCGGCGGGAAAAAATCCGGGCGGCTCACCCCCCGGAAACGCCGTCCGAATCACTCATGTCCGATAACGGCAAACCGGTCGCGAGATCGGGACGCAAAGGCACGGGTCTGAAGACGAAACCCTCCAGACAGCCGGCTTACCGAAGAGATGAGGACCATGCAACCCCATCCGAAATCCCGGACACGCGGCATCGGCACTCCACGCCCGTCCCCCTGGGTGGGACGGGAGCGCGGCGGGGGCGATCCATTATCCCGGAAACCCCGATCGGCCGTCAAAACCGGGCGCGGGCCTCCCTGTGCTAAAGAACGCGGTGAGAGAACATTCGCCATCGACTCCCCACCTCCGCTCCGCGAACACCGACCCACTGACCATCCAGCTCGCCCGGAGTCGCATCTCCGGGGAACTTTCGCAAACGGAGGACCATCCTTCGGGACTCATTCCGCGTCCCCGACAACTGAATAGGGAATGACGATGCGCGACCATCCGGAAGAAAGCCAAGGAATATCCGATGGGGGGCCGGGCCAGCCCTGGGGCGTCTTGGCCGTCGATCCGGAGAAAAAGATTTTCCGCGAGGTGCAAAACCTCGCGAAGACCATGGATGGCTGAACGTTTCTGGGGGGCGTCCCGGATTGGACGGAGGCCGTCGTTTCGGCCCGGGAGGGTGTGCCGGCGGTCGTCTTCATCAATCTGGACGCCGACCCGGAGGAAGCGATGGCCGCCGCGGCCGAGATATTGGCTTCCTCGCCCCAATCGGTCCTTCTCGGAGTGAGCGAGGGCCAAACGGAAGACCGCCTGATTCGCGGTGTGCGCTCCGGCTTCCGGGATTTCCTGGCCTTCCCCTTCGACTCCGAGGAGGCCGTCGCCGCGCTTTCCCGGATTGAGCGGGCCAAAGACAGCCGGCGGCTCGGGCAGGTCATCACCCTCTTCAGCCCCAAGGGCGGGAGCGGGCTGACCACCCTGACGGTCAATCTGGGAATCCTGCTGGCGCGGGAGCAAAACAAGAAAGTCGCTCTCATCGACATGGACCTGGAATTCGGGGACGTCTCCTTCTTCCTGAACCTCTCCCCCTCCGCCACCCTGGCCGAGGTCGCCGTGCGGGACGACTTGCCCATCCGGACCGCCCTCCACGAAGCGCTTATTCCTCATCCCTCCGGCGTCGAGGTGTTGGCCGCCCCGAAGGAGATCCAACAGGCCGAAAAGGTGACGGAGGTAGCGGTCGGTCAGATCATCCGGGAGATGCGGGAGATGTTCGATTTCGTCCTCATCAACACCGGCAGCAATCTCTCGCCGGCCAATTTGAAGGCCTTGGATCTGTCCGGGACGACCATGCTGGTCACCCTGCCCCACCTCGCGGCGGTCGCCCACGCCAGGCGCACCCTCAGTGTCTTCACGACCCTGGGTTATGAAAAAAACCCGCCTCATCGTCAATCGATACAATCCGGCGGAGGACGATATGAGGCCGGAGGAAATCGGAAAGACAGCGGGGATCCCGGTTCTCAAGTCCCTTCCATCGGATTATCGTGCGGTGATTCACGCCATCAACCGGGGACCCTCTTTATGGGAGTCCGCGCCCCGCTCGCCGGTCACCCGGGCCATGTTCAACCTGGCGGAGACCCTCTGCGGCGGGGAGACAGCGCCCAACGGACGCAAGCCCGGGAAGAAAGGACTCTTCCGGCTCTGCCGGCGGGCTCCTGAAAAACTCTTTCCGCGGATATCGATGTCGCGGCGGGGTGATTTGACCCCGGACGTGGGAGAGCCCCTTGCGAGCCCCCCTCTTGACGTGGACGCGCTGTCGGCCGGGGGCATTACGAATCAATAAGCCGTCAGATCATCTGAAAAGGCCGGAGGGCGCGGGGTTAACCGACCTTCGGCCCTTCCCGGCCGTCATTGAAATCGTTATGGATTCACACGGGAGAACGAACAACGGTCTATGCCAAAATCATTAATCCGCAACCAGTTCGTGATTCTTGCGCTTGGAATCGACCGGCCAAAAAAACGCGAATCCCCTAAACGCCCTCCGGCGTCGCTTCGACAAGCTCTATCAGGACGCCGTGGGTGCTCTTGGGGTGGAAGAAGAAAATCAACTCTCCCAGAATACCGGGCCGCGGTTCTTTGTCGAGCGGCGTCAGACCGTCAGCGATCAGGGTCTGGACGGCCCGGTGGATGTCCGGGACTTCGTACGCCAGGTGATGAATCCCCTCCCCCCGCTTTTCCAGAAACTTGTCCATGACGCTTCCTACCTTCGTCGGGGCGAGGAACTCGATGGCGGTGTCGCCAATCAGGACGAAGGCGGCGTCCACTTCGTTGTTGTGATTGGGATGGCGGCTGCGGACCTTGCCCCCCAACGTTTTTTCGTATTGGGCGATGGCCCGCTCCATGTCCCGAACGGCCACGCCGATGTGGTCCAGCTTTCCAATCTCCACGCCAAAACCTCCTAAAAGAAAAAACCTAAAATCTCGGGGGGGGGCTTCCCCCGCCTTCGCGCAGGACAGGCTTTGAAAGCCCCCCTGGTCTTCTCCCGGCCCTCAGTTCCGAATCACCAGGACCTCATCGCGGTCGTCGACTTCCTGGAGCAGCACCTTCACCCGCTCGTCCGGCGCGGTCGAAATCTCCCGGCCGCAGAAATCGGCGCTGATGGGAAGCTCCCGGCCTTCGCGGTCCACC
>JASLXW010000378.1 GCA_030740135.1 Nitrospinota bacterium | reverse complement strand
TGGAACCCGATTGGGGATGAGTTCTACCTGGGATACGCCCTGCTCCTCCCTTATGGCCTGTTGGGTCTGTGGGTGAGCCGCTCGGTCCCGGGCGTCGGTCTCCTCTGGGTGGGAATCCTGTATTTCAACGCCATGAACCTTCTGTTCTACGGGCACCCCCGCTTCCGGCTGTACTTCGAGCCCTTTCTCCTCCTGGCGGCGGCGGCGGGTCTGTGGAAGACGGCGTGGGTGTGCCGGGGCCGTCCCGGCTGGCTGGCCGCCCCGGTCTTCCTGTTGGCCGTCACCCTCTGGACGGCCTCGGACGTGGATCGGGCGCTCGGAATTCTTCAAGGCGCATTTTCGATCTTGGGGTTGCGGTGACGGATCGGCCGGATGAACATCCTTTCGCGGCCGGGACCGGAGCGGCCGGGACCGGGGGGGCCGGGGAGGAGGGCGGCGGCGAACGCCCCTGGCGCGCGGTGCGCTCCGTCGGCGGGGTGACGTTCATCTCCGGCCTGGGGGCGGCCGTCGGACTCGCCTCCAACGCGCTGATTGCCTATCACTTCGGGGCGGGGCGGCTCACCGACGCCTTCTTTCTGGCCCAGTCGATTCCGCTTGTCCTGGCCCACCTCCTTCAGAGCGGTCCCCTGCCGAGCGTTTTCCTGCCGGTCTTCGTCCGGGTCCGGCGCGAGGTCTCGGCCGAGGCCGCCTGGCGGTTGCTCAACAGCCTGCTGAATTTCATCCTTTTGCTCTGCGCGGTTTTGGCCGCGTTGGGATTCGTTCTGGCGCCCTGGATCGTCCGCGTCGTGGGGGCGGGGTTCGACGAGCCCACCTGGGCGGCAAGCGTCCGGGTGCTTCGCTTTCTGATCTTCACCATCCTCTCCCACACGCTCTCCGGCGTGCTGGTCATCTCGCTCAACGCGCTCAACGTGTTCGTCCTGCCCGCGGCCTTGAGTCTCCTTCCGACGCTGGGCGTGGTCCTTTGCGTGGGGATCCTTGCGCCGTCGCTCGGACTCGATGCCTGGATCCTGGGAAATCTCGCCGGACCGGCCGCCTTTCTCCTGGCCCTGGGGGTGGTGTTGTGGAGGCAGGGCTATCGGTACCGGCCCGTTCTCGATTTCCGACAGCCGGAGCTCAGGGAGACCCTCCGGCGCGTCTCTCAGTTCTTCATCAGCTCGGCCTTCACGCAGGGCCAGGTCTTGTCCACCCGGCTCGTGGCCTCCCTGTTGGCCCCGGGAAGCCTCTCGGCCCTGTTTTACGCCGAGCGCCTTTTCCTGGCGGCCTCCGCCCTGTTTACGATTCCCCTGCCGAATGTGGTCTTTCCCGAGCTGGTCCGGATGAAGGTGGGCGACCGCCTGGATGATCTCAAAGCGCTCGTCTTCAAGACCTCGCGCGCGCTCGTTTTGATCCTTCTCCCCATCGGGATCGGGATGATGGCCGTCAGCGGGCTGGTCGTCTGGGCGTTGCTTCAGCGGGGGGCTTTCGAAGCGGAGGACGCCTTCCGGACGTCCTGGGCGCTCGTCCTCTACTTCATCGCGTTCGTTCCCCTGGGCTATAAGATGCTTTTCACCAACACCCACCACGCTTTGGGAAAGACGCGCGTCGTCGTCATCGGCCTGTGCGCGGCGCAGGGGACCATTATCGCGGGGAACTTCCTGTTCACGAGGATGTTCGACTACATCGGCGTGCCCGTCGCCCACGTCCTGGGGCAATTCGTCCTGGTCGCCGTGCACGTGCACTTCCTGAGGGCGTCTTTTTCTTCGCTCAAAGGGATTTTCTGGAACCCGTCGAATCGCCGCTCGCTCACCGCCGCGGTCCTGATGGGCGCGGCGGCCGTGCTCTCGCAGTGGCTCTGGCCGGCCGGGCCGGAGACCTCGGGACTTTGGAGGGGGGGCGTGTTGATCGGCGTCATCGGGGGCTCGGCCCTGGTTTACGCCGGCCTCGTCCTCGGATTCGGGGTTCCCGAGGTCAAGGATCTGGCGGCGCAGGTCCGGGCGCGCTTCAAGCGCGGGGCGTTGTGACGCGGCCCATCCCGGCGGGAAAAATCCTCCTTGACAGCCTCGACCGGCGGAATGTATTGTTTTTCAGGCAAATGCGTGGATAATAAGACGCTGAACGGCCTGATGCCGGATGGGCCAATTGGACTGGATCTCCTCCGAAGAGTCATGCACCGCAAAGCCCCGATGGTGCGCTGATTTCGGCCCAAGGGATGGGCCTGACCGCATCCCGTTGAAGGTTGGACGGGGACCCTCGCCGAGCCGGGAATCATTCCTCGATAGATATGACCGATAGCCAATCCGCCCCCGTTCGCCGAATCCTTGCGGCGGAGATCGGGGTGAATCACAACGGCGATTTCGAGCGGGCCCGCAGACTTGCGGAGGTCGCCGTCGACTGCGGCTGCGACGCCGTGAATTTCCAGAAGCGCTCGCCCGAGGCGGCCTCGGGCCGGGAGGCCCTGTGGCGGGCGAACGCCGCCTTTCCCGAGTTGGGGGCGAACGCCCGGGAAGTCGCCCGCAGGCTGGACCTGGACGCGGAGGCCTTCGGACGGCTTCGGGAGGCGGCGCGGGGCCGGGCGGCGTTCTGGGCAACGCCCTATGACCTCAAATCCCTGGAATTCCTCGATCCCTTCGAGGTGGACGGCTATTATGTCCCCCCGGGATGCAACACCGATAGGCCGCTCCTGGAGACGCTGGCCGCCCGGGGGCGTCCGGTCTATGTTTCCACGGGCGCGTGCGACGCCGATGAAGTCTCGGAGATCGTCCGCCATTTTGAGGGATGCGACCTCACGCTTCTTCACAGCGTCGCGTGCTTCCCCACGCCGGCGGAGGAGAGCCGGCTTCAGATGCTGAGCTGGCTCCGCCGGTTCGATCGCCCAATCGGGTACGATGACCATGAGGACGGCGTCCTGACTGGACCCGTCGCGGCGGCCATGGGGGCGGAGGTCCTCCAGAAGCGCCTCACCCTGGACCGCCGCCTTCCGGGGGCCGATCACGCCTTCAGCGCCGAGCCCGACCAGCTCCGGCGCTGGGTGGAGGCCGTCCGGCGGATCGAGCGGGCCCTGTCGGGAGCGGCGGAGAAACGGGTCCTGCCGGAAGAGCTTGACGCCTTCGACGATGAGCGCCGGTCGGTGGTGGCGGCGATGGACATCCCCCGGGGATCGGTTCTGACCCGGGAGATGCTTTCCACCAAGGCCCCGCTTCGGGGATTGACGCCGCGACTGCTTCCCAGGCTCCTGGGCCGGCGGGCGCTCTATGACATCCGCAAGGACGAGTCCATCACGTTCGGGCTGGTGGAGGTGGAATGAGCTCCCCCCCCCTGATCTCGATCATCATCCGGGCAAAGAACGAAGCGGCCTGGATCCGGCGCTGCCTGACGGCGGCCACCCTCCAGGATTATCCCAACCGGGAGATCGTCGTCGTGGACAATGAGTCCGATGACGAGACATCGGAGATCGTCCGGGACTTCAACTGCAAGGTTGTGGGGATCAGCGAATCCGAGTTCTCCTACGGCCGGGCCCTCAACCGGGGCGTCGAGGCGTCCGAGGGGGAGCTTCTCGTCTGCCTGTCCGGCCACTGCGTCCCCGTCCACAACAAGTGGCTGGACCGGCTGGCCGTGAATTTCGGCTCGGCGGAGGTGGCGGCCGTCTACGGACGGCAGGAGCCGCTCCCCGATTCGCACACCTTCGACAAGCGGGACCTGTGGAACACCTTCGGGCTGGACCGGAAGATCCAGGTCAAGGACTCTTTCTTCCATAACGCCAACGCCATGCTTCGCCGAATCGTCTGGGAGCGCATCCCGTTCGACGAGGAGATCAACGGGGTGGAGGACCGGGACTGGGCCAAGAAGGTCATCGCGGCCGGCTATCACATCGTCTATGAGCCCCAGGCCAGCGTCTATCATCACCACGGAATTCATCAGACCATGGACGTAGCGCGCGCCGAGCGGGTGGTGAAGATGATCGAGCTGATCAACGGCCGGGAACCCCTCTTCGACGACTAGCAGGATGCGAAAAAACGATTTATCGGTCCTGGCAAAACCCCTGTCCATGTCATTCCGAGCGCAGCGAGGAATCTCGCCTCGATGGTTTTGCTCTCGTAAATGGTTTGGCGATTGTCAAAGATTTGACACCGGATTAGGCTGGTGTCATGGACCTGAAGGGCTTTGAAGGCCTTGTAAAAACGGAGGTTACAGC
>JASLXW010000377.1 GCA_030740135.1 Nitrospinota bacterium | reverse complement strand
GTTGCTCGGGCGCGATTGCATCGACCTCTATTACATGCACGAACCCCCGATTGATCCGGCGGAATTGGAGGTTGTCCTCGGCACGTATGAGCAGCTACGGCAAGAGGGGAAAATTCGGGCGATCGGGTCATCAATCAAGGGAGCGGATGTGACGCCCCAAACCATCGGGCTTTGCCGCAATGCAATTCAGTCCGGCCGGGTGGACGTGCTCATGGTCATTTACAGCATTTTCCGGCAGGGGACTGCCGAAATCTTTGGGGAAGCTTCGGACGCCAATGTCGGGATTGTGGCCCGAACGGTATTGGAAGACGGTTTCCTCGCGGGGAAGTATGTGCCGGGAGATTTCTTCGAGCGGCCTGATGATCCCCGGGGCAGATGGGGAAACGAGAGCCTCGCTATCATCCTGCAGTGTGCTCAAGAGATGAAACTATGGGCCGTTGTCCCGCCGTATGAGACCCTGACCCAGGTCGCCGTTCGCTTTGCGCTGGACCGGGAGGGTGTGTCGAACGTCGTCCTCGGAGCCAGAACGGAGGAGCAAACCCGCCAGTGCATAGAAACCACTGCGCTGCCGCCCCTCTCACCGGAAATCCGAGAACGATTGGAAGACGAATTCCGCGGACGGGACCCTGAATTCAATACGGAGTGAGGAACCACGAAATAGGCGAAAGAAAGAAAAATAATCTGTTCAAAATCCGTTTGGTTACGGCTTGGCTTCGGTGGGTATTTTGTGTACTTGGTGGTTCCTGCAACTTGCAAGCGAAGAGAGGTTTGAATATTGAAAGCTACAGCCATTGTCTTTGAAGCGGATCGGAAGGTCGGACTGCGCGAGATCGAGATGCCGGAGCCCGCGGATACCGATCTGGTGGTCCGGGCCACGTGCACCGGCATCAGCGTGGGCACCGAGCGTTGGGCCCTGATCAGTCAGCGGCAGGAGATCAGCTTTCCCAACATTCCCGGATACCTGGGGGTAGGCGTCGTGGAGACGGTCGGCTCCTCCCGGGAAGGGTTTTCCGAAGGGGACCGGGTTTTCTACTTCAGTACGCGCCTTCCGGAGCCTTACGCATCGAACAGCTGGATGGGAACGCACGTGTCGCACGCTCTGGTGCCGGACCGGGAGCCGGACGACTGGCCGCCGCATGTCTGCAAGATTCCCGACGGCATTTCGGATGGCGAGGCGGCGATGGCCGGACTGGCATCGGTCTCCGCGCGAGGCGCGGACATGGTCAAGGTGGTGACCAGCGACGTCGCGGTTGTCCTGGGGCTGGGTCTTATCGGACAGAGCTCCGCCCAGGTGCTTCGCGCCAAGGGCGCGCGGGTTGTGGTCGCCGACATGCTGGAATCGCGCGTGGAGCAGGCCCTGTCGGTGGGATGCGACGAAGGCGTGGTGCTCGACGGCGGGCCCATCTTTCCGCAGTTGAAGGGCCTGATCCCCGAAGCCGGCGCGGACATCGTCGTCGACACGACGAGTGTCGCCCCGGTGGTGAACCAGGCCGGGGACTTGCTGAAGATGGAAGGGCAGTTCATTCTGCAGGGGTACTATCCGGGAGAGACGCCGATCTGCTTTGACGGGCTGCACGTCAAGCGAGCGCTCATCCGGATCCCGTGCGCGCAGTCCAAGGAGGCCCACGAGTACTGCCATCGTCTGATGCTCGGGGGCATGTTGAAGTTGGATTCATTTGTCACGCACACCTTTGCGCCGCAGGATGCCCCGGAAGCGTACGCGATGGTGGTGGAGCGACCGCAGGATTTTACCGGAATTGTTTTTGACTGGGGACGGTCATGAAAGCAGGAATCGTTGTAGAGCCGGGTCGGGTTGAGATTCAGAACGTCCCGCCGCCGGAGCCGGGGCCCGGTGAGGCACTGGTGAAGATCGAAGTGTGCGGGTTATGCGGCACCACCGACCGGCACATCGTGGAGGGGATTCAGGTTCATCATCCGCGGGAGAATTATCCGGCGATCCTGGGACATGAGTCCGTAGGAGTGGTTGAGGAGGTTGGTAAGAACGTAACCTCTTTTAAGGCCGGCGACCGGGTGACGCGAGTAGCCGCGATTTATCCCGGGGAATCCCGGGACGGATACTTCAGCGGGTGGGGCGGATTCGCAGAGTACGGAATCATACGGGATCCGGCCTCGCTGCCCGAGGAAGACTATACGGCCATGCGCCACATGCGGCCCCCGCTGGATCTCGATCCTCTGGACGCCTCCCTGGCCATTAGTCTCGCCGAACTCGGCAGTTGGAGTTGGAAGGTAGGCGCTCTTGGAGGTAAGACCATCGCGGTGGGCGGCACGGGCTTGGCCGGTTACGCAATCTGCATGTATGCGGCACTGGCGGGGGCATCTACCGTCATTGTCCTGGGACGGAGGGACGAGCGGATTGAGTTGGCGAAAAAATTCGGCGCCAATGCCGGCGTGAATGTCACCAGCGAGAATCCGGGAGAGGTGGTCAAGGCACTGACCGGAGGCCGCGGCGCGGACTATTTCGCCGAGGCAACCGGGGCCGACGCGATGTTTGTCGCCGGTCTGAAGACGCTTGCCCCAGGCGGTCAGGCCGTCATCTATGGGGCCCCGGAAAAGAACATTTACACGTTCGACATGAAGGGCGCACCCGGCGATTTCGCGGTGCGGGCGGTGGGGCCCGAGGAGCACAAGGCCTACGACTGGGTGTGCGGATTGATTCAGTCGGGCCGCATCGACACCTCGCTGTTCCGGACCCACACGTGGGAAGGGCTGGAAAGCCTTCCTTCTGCACTGGAAGAGCAGGCCGCGGGCGGGGTGATCAAGGGGTTTGTGAAAATCTAGGGCTTGTCCGACAGGTCCGACCGTGGAGAAGGGCTTCATGAAGCAGGGCTTTTTGGTTTTTCTTGGCATAATCACCGGTACGTCCTCTCCGGCTGTCCCCATCGAGGACGGCATCGTCGGCGAACCGCCGATCGAGATGATCTGGGCGGGGCGGACGCAGGATGTCCGGCCGCCGATCCTGGACTTTGAGGACCTTTCCGGATGGACTGCGGAGCCGGTGAATGCAGAGGTTTCGCTTTCGCAAACCCGGGAGCAACAACTTTTCGGCCGCTACGTGGGCAAGATCGCGACCGGCGAGGTGGGAGAGGGCGCCTCGGTTGTTCTACGCCCCCCGGAGCCTATACCGGTCGAAGGCGGTTTTAATGCGATCAATTTTTGGCTGTACGGATACCTCCCGTTTGCGTGGGAGTGGAGATCCGGGCCCCCGTTGGAGCTTTATGCTCACGTCAAGTCGCCGGCGGGTGAAGACCTTCGGGTTCGGATCGGTTCCATGGGATGGACGGTGTGGAACCTCGTTCACCGCGTGCTTTCCGCGGAGGACGCGGCGAAGACAAACGGCGATTGCCTGTTGACCGGCATTGAAATCGGTTCGTTGCGCAGCAACGACTTCGTCTACTTCGACAATCTCAGCCTTTACCGCGACGAAAACGCACCGCTGGAATACGAGCCGAGACGAAAGCGCGGGGTCGATCCCTTTCCGAGGCAACCGCAGGGCCTGAACACGGGAGAGGGAGAGCTCCCCTTCCCCACGCGGGAGGAAACGATTCTTCCGTCAAATCGCGCGGAGCACTTCGAAACGGAATTGGCAGAAGACGGAAGTTCGTACGTTTTCCGGTACCGCGGTGACGACGGTACGCTCGAGTATCGCTATGAACCGCAGAAGGGATCGTTCAGCGACATCACTGCCCGGTGGGGAAACGGCGAGGCTTTTCACCCGCTGTCCGGCGGCGGTCCACGCTTCGGCGGGGGCGCGGAGTCGGACGAAGCGGAGCGCGTCGATGTTCGTCGCGAAGGCGACTCGGTCGTGTCAACGTGGAAAATGCAGACGGCCGGCGGCATTGCGGAAGTCACCTACGTCCTTCGGCTTTGGCAAAAATCCCTGGTCCTCGACGTGTTCTGCCCGGGAGGCGAACTCGAGCAGGTCCTCTTCGGCAGGGCAGAGGGCCTGAATAACCCGCGGCTGATCAAGATTCCGTACCTCTGGTACTGGCACGGCCGCCCGCAGGTGCTGCTGAGCGGTACGGAGGACGATCCTCTCTTCACCTTTGCCTGCGTCGACTGGTACCGGACGAACGGGAGCGAGTTCTGGGCCCGCAACAAAGTCGGTGATCGCTGGGCCACCTTCAACGGCGGGGTTACCTACAAGCCGAAGAC
>JASLXW010000376.1 GCA_030740135.1 Nitrospinota bacterium | reverse complement strand
CGACGCCTCGGCGCCCCCGCGGCTTTGGGCATCCCGTACGCGCGGGAAGAGAGATCCAGATAATCCGTTAAAGCAAAAGGCTGGAATCCGCAGATTACGCAGATTATGGGAAAAGACCAAAGGACCTACGCCATTATCGGTGCAGCGATGGAAGTGCACGGGCAACTAGGCTGTGGGTTTCTGGAAAACGTTTATCAAGAAGCGTTGGCCCTTGAATTCGAAGAGCGGAAAATTCCATATAAAGGTCAAGTCGATTTACCGATATCCTATAAGGGAGTTATGCTAACGACCTTTTATCGAGCGGATTTCATCTGCTTTGAGGCTGTGGTCGTTGAAATCAAGGCTACGACAAAACTTACTGGAATCGAAGAAGCGCAGGTGATCAATTACCTCAAGGCGACGGGGCATCAAGTCGGCTTATTACTGAACTTCGGTGTCGGGTCTCTTGAACATCGCCGCCTCGCCCTTGCAAGACCGGGAAACCCCACAGATTTTCGAGAGGGTCAATAAGTCCGAAATTCCTCGGGCGCTCCCTACACAATCTGCGTAATCTGCGGATTGATATCTGTGCATTCTGTGAAATCTGTGGATTCCAATGGACCTGGATAAGTACCGCCGCCGGATGGAGGCATTCTCTGAGGCCCTTTCCCGCGAATCCTACGAAGGCCGGGCCGGGCTGAAGGAGCGGGTCTCGTACGCGGCCGTTTACGAGGCGTACGCCGACCTCTTCACCCGTGAAGCGGTGGACGCGCTGGACTCAGCCGTCAAGACGGCGAACGGTCGCGAATCCCTCCATCGTCTGAAGCTGCTTCTGGAATCCGTCACCCTCGCCTACATCTCCAACCGGACGCGAAAGCTCCGGGAAGACGCTGAGAACTTCGAGGCCGCGGCGGAGGTGGAGCTCCCCAGCGGCGAGAAAATCCCCTACCGGGCCTCCGCCGTCCGGATGCTCAACGAGCCCGGCCGGGAGACGCGCCGGCGGCTCGAAGACGCCCGGCGCGCCATCGTCCTCAAGAAGAACGAATTTCTCGAAATGCTCCACCGCGACCTTCACGCCCTGGCCGGGGAGCTCGGTTACGGCTCTTACCTGGACATGCTCGGGACGATCAAGGCCTATCCCCTCGAACCCGTCCGGGACGCCATGCGGGCCTTTCTCGAAGCGACCGAAACCCTCTACGCGCGCGAGATGGGAGCGGCCCTGGAGGGGATCGGGACGAAGCTGGACGAGGCCGCCCGCCACGACGCCGGCTATCTCTTCCGGGGAGGAGAGTTCGACGCCCTCTTTCCGCCGGACGGGATCGCGGGCGCCGTGGCCGCTTCAGTAAAAAGGATGGGCCTCGACCTGTCGGCGGACGGGCGCATCGTCCTCGACCTGGAGGCGCGGCCGACCAAAAGCCCCCGGGCGTTCTGCGCGACCCCGCGCGTGCCGGACGAGGTGTTGCTCGTCGTCCTGCCGCGCGGCGGGATGGACGATTACCACGCCTTCCTGCACGAACTCGGCCACGCCCTCCACTTCGCCTGGGTCCGCCCCGACGCGCCTTTCGAATACCGCCGCCTCGGCGACAACTCCGTCACCGAGGGGTTTGCCATGCTGTTCGATCACCTGCTCCTGAACGACCGCTGGCTCCGCGAGGCCCTGGGGATTGAAAACGCCGAAAGGATCCTCCGCCACCAGCACCTGCATGAACTCTACATGCTCCGCCGGTACGCGGCCAAGATCGACTACGAGCTGATCCTCCACGAATCCGCCGGGCTTTCGGGCAAGGGCGACGTGTACGCCGGCAAGCTGGGCCGGGCCAACCGGATCCGGTATACCCCCTCCCATTACCTGGAGGACGTGGACGCCCACTTCTACTGCGCCAACTACCTCCGGGCCTGGATGCTCCAGGCGGCCCTCGCCGAGGAGTTGACCGGGCGGTTCGGCGAGAACTGGTTCCACGACTCGAGGGCGGGCGCGCTGTTGAAAGAGATCTGGGCGGACGGACAGAAAGACAACGCCGAGGGGATACTGGCCCGGCTGATCGGAGACGGCGGGCGGCCCCTCTCGCCGGATCCCCTCCGGGCCGCAATCGAACGGCGCCTGGACGGATAGTTACGGGGAACGATTCCCCCGGCTTCGGGTCGACTGACCCTTGGATCGGGACAAGCCCCCCCTTCCCCCCCGGCCCACCCAAGAATCGGCCCAATACGCCGGCGGTTTCACGCGTTCAGGAGCCTTTACCCCCACACTTCCTTCGCCGTCTCGGCGACCATCCGGAGCTTGGCCTCCTGTTCGGCGGGGGTGATGAGGTTGCCCTCCATCGTCGAGGCGAAACCGCACTGGGTGCTCAGGGCGAGCCGCTCCAGGGGGACGAACCGCTCGGCTTCGCGTATCCTCTCCTTCAACTCCTCCCGGCTTTCCAGCGCGCCCGTCTTCGTACTCAACAATCCCAGGACGACCGTCCGGTCATCGGGGACCAGATCGAGCGGCTCGAAACCGCCGGAACGCCCGTCGTCATATTCAAGAAGAAACCGGCCGAACCGGGTCTTCTGGAAAATCTTGGCCGCAATGGGTTCGTAGCCGCCGGCGGCGTAGAACTTGCTCTGGTTGTTCCCTCGGCAAAGGTGCATGGCGAAGGTCGCCCCCGAAAACCCCTCGATGACGGCGTTATCCCGCTCGATGCAGGCGTCGAGGAGGCGATCCGGGTCGTTTCCGCGCCGGCGGTGCATCTCGCGGACCTCGGGGTCCAGGAGGCCGGTGTACTGGGGGGCGTCCACCTGGATGAGCCGGCACCCCAGCCGCAGGAGCTCCTCCACCTCGCCCCGGAGGATGTCCACGACGTCGGCCATGTACGCGTCCAGCGACGGGTAGGCCGCTTGCGACTTCTCCGGCTCGTAATAGGACGCGGCCTGTTGGGCGTTGATGAGCGTGGCCTTGACCAAAACGCAGCTTTCGCCCCCTCCGCCCCCCCCGCCGGTTCGCGCGCGCAGGTAGGCGAACTCTTCGGCGCACATGTGCCGCCGCCGCTTCAGGCGGCTCACGACGACGGGACGGCCGAAGGTGTGGGTCTCCCCTTCTTCGTTCCGGTAGGTCAGGGCCTCCCCGCCCCACTTGTCGAACCCCTCAACGGCATCGACCCAATTGCCGAAGAATGCGTACCGGCGCATCTCGCCGTCGGTGATCACGTCCAGGCCGGCGTCCGTCTGAAGGGCCACGGCCTCATCCACGGCCCGGTCCTCGATCTCCTTAAACTCGGCGTGGGTGATCTCCCCGGCCTCGAACCTCCCCTGGGCCTCTTTCAGATAATCCGGCCGCAACAGGCTCCCAATTACGTCGGCACGATATCCCTCATTAATCTCCATCATCTACGCTCCCTTGTCTAAACCGACTGACCTGCCCGCTAAAGTAGTCCTCACTTTTAGGTTAATCCATCGGCAACCATCTGAGCGTGCTAGTTCCCTACAAACAGATCGCCGATCTTCTTGGCTGACTTCAGGCGCGCAAAGTTTGTATAACGCGGTCCTTGCATCGAGCCTTTTTGGGCGTCCCCCAAAGGGATTTGAGGAATCTCCGTCGCTTTCTCTGAGAATATAACTTTGTATTTTCTACCATCGCCAAAGGGCTCTATTCGAGCAACCGGGGCATAGTGTGTGATAGCGGAAATTGGTTGAGTCTGATAGACGGCGATGTATTTGATCTTGTCCAGCATCCCGCCAGAAATACGAATTGCCAACCAACAATCTTCCCCGATAAACCGCCTTTGAAAACCTTCCTCTTTTGCGGGAACAACGATGGTGTCGTTCTCGGAGGGCATAGTACTTGGCCTTTCCACATCCGCACTAGTTGCCTTCGGTATAGGAACCGCTTTGGCAAACTCAAACGCCTGCACTCCAACTAAGGGAAGAATTTGCAACATTTCGTTTAAAAAGCCTTCGGTATCTGCCTTTTCAGACTCTGACAGAATTGGCTCACGTGGAGTGATCTGATTATCCAGGTGACACCGAATCCACTGATTGGGCTCGTTTGATGAGCGCATATTCCAGCCATGTAACGTGCGCCCTATTCAGCCCACTACTTGTAGACACAAAAGCGATTGCAGTATCCCAGAATTCTTTGTTCTGCGAATGGGAGTCAATTCGCTCTTTTAACCCGTCACCTTGCCCGATATAGATCGTTGGCAGGTCGTCGTCTTCGCCCTGG
>JASLXW010000375.1 GCA_030740135.1 Nitrospinota bacterium | reverse complement strand
CCTTCACATCGCCGATCCGCTCCACGACGTCCATCCCCTTGATCACCTTGCCGAAAACGGTGTGCTTTCCCGTGAGCCAGGGGGTGTCCACCAGGTTGATGAAAAACTGGGACCCGTTGGTGTCGGGGCCGGTGTTGGCCATGGCGATGACCCCCTTTTTCGGGGGGTGCGACCCGCGGGCGTCGTTGTACCGGTAACCGAGATTTTGATAAGCCTCCTTCAGGGTGAGGGTTTTGAGCTTCCCCTGTATCTCTTCAATCCTTTGCTTGATTTGTTCTTTCGACCGGATGCCCATGGACCGGAGCAAGGGAGAGAGCAGGACCCTTTGGAAGTCCCGTTGGTTGCGCACCATCAGAAATCGGTGGGGCTGTTCCGGTTGACCGCTGTAGGCCATCATTTTGTGGAGGCCGAGGGCGTCGGCGTTGATCTCGTCCGGTATCCGATACCCCGGACCCCCGGTTCCGGTCCCCTTGGGATCGCCCCCCTGGAGCATGAAATTCTTGATGACCCGGTGGAAAACCGTGTTGTCGTAGTAGTGGCCTTTGGCTTTGCCGCCGGTCTTCGGATCCGTGTACTCCTTCTTTCCTTCCGCCAAATCGAGGAAGTTCGCCACCGTCCTGGGCGTTTCCCGGATGAAGAGCTCCACGTAAATGTCGCCGAAACTCGTCCGGATGAGCGCGACGGGATTGCGGGGATCCTCCTGTTGGAGCCCTGCGGCCGTTCCAGGCAGGGTCGAGAAGAGGAACAGGGCAATCGTCAGGATGAATTTCATCTTTTCAGGATCCCGGTTGAGGCCGAGTGGAGAGCGGGAAATCGGTCATTCGGCGATCGGAGGGTCGGTGGTTTTCCCGCCGGAACCTTTTCATCGGCCCGGGCATGACCGCGCCGTCTAAAATACAGGGAACCGGATTGCGGTTCAATCGGATTGAGCAAGTCGGCGTGAAGGTTCATTTTCGTCAGGGGATGGTGAAATTCCGGTGAATCGTTTCGTTCACATTTAAAATCAGATTCTCTCCTTCCACTCGGATTCCAGGATGGATCGTAATCTTTTGTCAAGGCGGCCCCTGTTCCCGGCGGGAATAAATTCGCTTGCCTCTCCGACCGGCCCGCTGACGGGGAGCCCAGGGGTGAATGGAAAAAAGGTTGCTGAGGCTCCAGTTCGACGCTCGGATGAGGCGATTGCGGTTTTGAACCGGCCGCAACCGCTCGATTGAGCGGATGGTTCCGCAAAGAGACCCTGACTCCGTGGTGAAATGAAATGGGGTTAATCGCCCGGCCCGCTGACCTTTCCGGCCAGGGTCCGAAGATTCGTCAACATGTCGAAAAAGCCCGCGGAGGCCGCGCCGCGCCAGAACCGCCAAATGATCAGTGCAAGGAGCAGCAGGGCCCCGGCCCACTCCAGAAAACTGATCAATCCGGAACCCGTGGCGCCCCATGTGGGAACGACGCGGAATCCCAAGGCGAACGCCAGGTAGTCGAACAGAATCCCTCCGGCGATTGAGACGGCGACGATGGCCCCGAGGTAGATGCCGACGAACCGCTTCCCGAACCGCTGGCTCAGCATGATGATGGTCGCGGTGTTGGTCGCGGGGCCGGTGAGCAGAAAGACGAGCGCCGCGCCGGGGCTGAGGCCCTTCGCCACCAACGCCGCGGCGATGGGGGTGCTGGCGGACGCGCACATATACAACGGCGCCCCGACGGCCAACATGACGGCGTAGGGAAGAACCCCTCCCCCCAGCCCGTAGTGGCCCAAGTCGGCGGGTAGCGCCGCCATGAGAATGCCGCCGAGCAGAATACCCACGACCAGCGAGAACAGGATGTCGTCCGCCATTTCAATAAACGCGTACCGGAAAATCTTTCTTCCAATCGCCGACAATCGCGGGACAGCCTCCCGGAGGGGTTTAACCGGGGGAGGGGCCTCGCGTTCGATGATCGCGGGTTTGTACCAGGCGCTTAAAGGGCGCCAGTCCCGGAAACGCCTCCATTCCCTGAGCGCGGTGATTCGAGCGGCAAGCAGTAAGCCGCCCAATCCGATGAAGTCCTCATCGACGTCATGACAATCACGGCAGTGGATGGCGGGGGTTTCGTCGTCGTCGGTTTCACCTGCCGGCGCGCCCGGGTCCCGGAGCATCCCGATGGCGAAAATTCCTCCGATGATGGCGGTGAGAAAACTGATCACCGGCCGCATGACGGCCATGATCGGCCCCATCAGGGCCCAGGTGACGAAAATGGAGTCGGCGCCGGACTCGGGCGTGGTGATGAGGAAGGAAAGGGTGGCGGGGCGGCTGGCGCCCTTTTGCCGCAACGCGATGGCCACGGGGACTACGGCACAGCTACAGATGGGGAGGGGTGCGCCGAACGCGGCCGAGGTGGCGACGCTTTTCAGGTCTGCCGCGCCCATCCACTTTTGAATGCGGCGGGCCGAAATGAAGACATGAAGGAGCCCCGCGATGAGAAGCCCGAGGAGGAACAGCGGGGCCAGCAGGAGGAACATCCCCCACGTGTCGGCCAGGATCGAGCCGAGGGCGCTCAAAAGCTGCTGCATAAACCTCCTATCCTAAACGGTCGCGGTGATAAGACCCATCGCATCAAGCCGGGATTCGCTCATTGACGCTTGATAAGGATACAACCTTTTTCCACCGGGGGTGTGAATCGCGGAATCTGACTCAGTGATCCCCGGTTTTCATCGGCCGTGCGGCGCCGGCGCTCGTGAGAACAGGTGTCGTCAAACGTCCACCCCGATCCGTCATTCCCGCGCAGGCGGGAATCCAGCGCTCTGAGCCGCGGGTCCCTCCCCCTCCGGCCTCATTTCCCCTGAAACCTCGGCGGCCGCTTCTCGGCGAAGGCGCGCAGGGCCTCGTTCCGGTCCTCGGTGGCCAGCGTGACGTTGTACGCCGCCTCCTCGATCTCCCAGCCCCGGGACGGCGGTTTCCCCAGGCCGCCGTCGATGGCCCCCTTGGCCTGTCGGAGCGAGATGGGCGCGTTCGCCGTGATTTCCCGGGCGAGCGCCCGAGCGGCCTTTCCCGCCTCGCCGGGGGGGACGACCCGGTCCGCGACGCCCAGGCGCTCGGCCTCGCGCGCGTCGATCCTTCGGGCCGTGAAGATGAGCTCCTTCGCCCGCCCGACGCCGATCCGCCGGGGCAGCGCCTGCGTCCCCCCGGCCCCCGGGATGATCCCCAGGCTTGTCTCCGTCAGGCCGAAGACGGCCGTCTCGTCCGCGATGATGATGTCGCACGCCAGCGCCAGCTCGAACCCGCCCCCCAGGGCGTAGCCGTGGACGGCCGCGATGAGCGGCTTCGGAAACTCGGTGATCTTCCGAACCATGGCGATCATCTCCTTGCGGAGCTTCGCCACGTCCGGCATGGCCAGGGCCTTGCGCTCCTTCAGGTCCGCGCCGGCGCAAAAGGTCCGGTTCCCCGCCCCTTCGAGATAAGCCGCCCAGACGCCGTCGTCCCGGGACAGCTCCTCCATCGCGGCGTCCATCCGCCGGATGAGGTCCCAGTTGACGGTGTTCAGGGCCTCGGGCCGGTTCAGGAGGACTCGGGCGATGCGGTCCTCGACGGCGACCTCGATGATGGACCCGTCAGATATGGGAGCGTCCGGCATGGCGGTGGGATCCTCCATGGAATGGCGCGTCTTGCGGAGAAACAGACTTCGCTGCGGGCATGGCCCGAATCCCGCCCCGTGGATTATTATAAGCCAAGAGAATTTTCCCTTGCCCATCGAATTGCGTGAGGTCCGAGATGAGCATCGACCGATACGTCTATCACGAAGAGGATGCGCCCACGTACACGCCCGCCGGCCACGATGGGACCGTCAACCGGCGGCTGATCGGCGAGGCGGAAAACTTCCACCTGGTTCTCGGGACGCTGGAGAAGGGGGCGGTGGCCCACCGCCATGCCCATTCCGACCTGGAGCAGGGGATATATGTCTTGGAGGGCCGGGCGCGGATCGAGATCGACGGGGAGGCGAAGGAAGTCGGGGAAGGGGGCGTGATCTTCTTCCCGGTGGGTGTGCCGCACAGGATCGAGGCCTTGGGCGATCCCGTCACGCGGTTCCTGATCGTCTATTCCCCGCCCCTCAAGGCGCATCCGGACCCGACGCACTAGCAGGTTGCGGAAAAACTCTGTCAGGGGACCTTTGCGCGGTGTGCAAAACCCCCTCCAACTGTCATTCCGAACG
>JASLXW010000374.1 GCA_030740135.1 Nitrospinota bacterium | reverse complement strand
TCGTGGGGCTTGGGTTTTGACTTTATACTTTTGTATGTTCTGCCGCCCCCATCATTTGACGTTGAAGGCAAGGTTTTGGACGCGGCCCTCCACGGCATGGAACCCGACCAGGCCTTCCAGGATACGGGAGCGCCGGGATTGAACGGGTGGCCGTTGACCAGGTTGCTTCTGAAATGCGCAAGCGTTCGATACGAGGGTTCGAATCCCCGGGGGATTCAAAGGGTTCCCTCCTTGCCGGGCTAAACGGCAACGAGGGGTCGGTGCGGGTCTGTCCGGATTTGAAATGGGAAATTCCGGTCAAGGGGCGATGATGATTTTGTGATGGTCGGCAGGTCAATCCCGCACACTGAAAGACGGGCTCCAATTGCCTGATGGGCGCCGAAAGGATTTCTGCATGCGGTCATCCACATGGAAGAAGATTTTTTTCTCCTTGCTTCCCTTGATCATCATTCTGGCCGGTTTGGAAGGATTTCAGCGCATCCGTTTGTTCGTTAAGTCCCGATACGACCCGCGGTACCTCTTCTTGGGGAGTGAACGTTCAACCCAAAATGGCCGGGCCGGACTTTCGGAAAATGCCACGGATTGATTTCGATCCCGGAAAAACCGTCCTTCACAGCGGCCGCGTCTTTCGGGTCAACAACGTGGGGATGATTGGAGACGACAGGACCATCGAGAAACCGAAGGGAACCATCCGGATTCTTGCTCTGAGGGGTTCGACTTCTTTCGGTCCTTGGGATGACCCCTGGCCGGTTCAACTCCAGCGGGCCTTGGACCGTCTCGGCAAGGGATCAAGATTCCAGGTCATCAACGGCGCCTTTATCGGGCACAATTCCTTTAACCTGCGGGACCTCTTCTTCAAGTACAGGTGGCTGGACCTGAAGCCCGACCTGATCCTCATCTACAGCGGATTCAATGATTTCAGCGCCCTGCAAGCCGATATTGTTTCCATCCAGCCGTATCGTCCATATCGGCTGAGGCGCATCCTCGTACAACTCTCCAACTTCCTGGCCAACCACAGCCTGGCTTATGCCTCCCTTCGCGAGCAGGCCTTTCGACTCATTTTTTCAAGTATCGCGAAGGGATATCGGGCATTGGGACGTCGGGATAAAGATGCTGAACTGACCGCTGAAGAATTGAAGGAAAAGCTGCGATGGGAAAGAGGCGAGAGGAAGAAGGTCGCCGAAGTCTTTTACAATCCCGAGAAATTTTTCGGCTCACGCGTGTACCAAGAGTGGCGAGGTCGCTTTAAGAAGAACCTCGGAGAGATCCTCGGCAAAGCCAAAGAGAAGGGGATACCCACAATCCTGATGAAGCAGGCGTTCCGCAGGCAGAGTGATAAGCCTGAGGATGATTTCTGGAAACGGTACTATCCCGACGCCATTTTTACTGCTCTCGACGAACTGGCGGCTCAATTCGGGACCTTTACCATTGACATCCATGCGCTCTTTTCCACCCAGCCTGAACTCAGGACATTATTTGAGTATGACGAAATCCACCTTTCTCCGAAGGGTACGGCTATCATCGCGGATCGAATCATCCGGGCATTCAAGGAATTCGGACTGTTTCAAAAGATGCTTCTCCGTTCTCGAACTAATCGAGGGGGACGCTTAATCGGGGGGGAGACCATGCTTATTTCTGGCTAATCGTGGGGACACCATACTTATTTCTGCTTATGCCCCCTTCTAGTCACTCCGCGTCGCTTCCTCCCATTCGGGCCGTCCGTTACTTTTTCTGATTTGGATTGCGGCCATATATCCACCGGCCCACACCGATATGCTTCCTTTTTTTCGCGCCGTTTACCCGGAGGACGGCGTCCCCTTTTCCATGGACATTCAGCAGCACTCTGCGCCGCTGACGCTTGTCGTAGAGACTGAGGTTCGCGGTGCCTAGCTTTGTCCGGGGTCTCTCATTTCCATCAAAGAGTGAAACGAGGGGATTCCCTTTGAGAAACTAATGGGGTCAGATCTTGAAAATTATGCGGAAAACGAGATCGGCGTGCATCCCGCGTGGCCGCCCCTGGATTCGGGTGGGTGCAGAACCCGCTCCTGCCACGGAAAAGGCCCGGCCAGGGGCGATTCGGAGTTCAATGGAGTTTCGTGTCACTTACGCCTAAATAGGTGGGACCGTTGTTGGGTTCAACCCAAGCGGGAGAGGGGTCATGGAAGTCACAGCGAGGAACCTCAGGGCCAATCGGCGGAACCCCCTGGAATCCACCGGGCCGGAAATCGCTTAACGGCAAAGGGGCCGGGCGCAAATAATTAAAAAGTGCAAAACAAAGCCAAATTTCTGTTGGTATATAAGGACTTTCTGTTTGGCTTTTGGCTTTCGGGGGACTTCGATGATCCGCAGATTACGCGGATTACACAGATTTGAGAAGGACAAAGCCAAGATACAAGGGCGGGTCTTCAGCCGGTTGGCTGCCCCTCCCAGCCCCGCCAGATCTGCGCAGGCGGAAGGATCATCGACCCAAACGCCCGTGCACCCTCGAATAAGAGGAGGCACTGGTGGGCAAGCCGCCCGTGGCACACGTTTTGGTACAATCGTAGCGGGGCCGGAGGAGGGCCTGGGAAATCGACGGCGCTTTACGCGATATGAGGAATCAAAAATGCCCACAACCAACGGAATCCATCACATCACGATGATCTGCCGGGACATGGAGGAGACGACCCGGTTTTACACCGAGCTCTTGGACATGCGGCTGGTCAAGCAAACCGTCAACTATGACGACACTTCCTCGAAACACTTCTACTTCGGCGACAAGGCCGGCTCGCCCGGGACGGTCCTGACGTTCTTCGAGAACCCGAATGGAAGACCCGCCCGGATGGGCGTCGGGATCACCCACCATGTCGCCCTGTCCGTGGAGGATGGTGCCGAGCAGATGGCCTGGAAGGAGAAGCTCGAGGCGGCGGGCGTGCCGGTCGCGGGACCCTTCGACCGGACGTATTTCAAGTCGATCTATTTCCACGACCCCAGCGGGATCATCGTCGAGATGGCGACGGCGGGACCCGGCTTCGCGGTGGATGAGCCAATCGAGGAGATGGGCTCGAAGTTGATCCTCCCGGATCCTTCTAAGACGAGAGGATAACTGAGGAAATCTCTGGGGGACATTTTGAAAACTGTCCCCCAGACCCCTCCCAGGGGTTGGGAACCCCCTCGAAAACTTTTGACGGCCGAGCCGATGGCTCGGCCTTTCCCACGCTTGGAGGGGGATCTGTATTTCGGGCGTCTGAATGGCGCGGCTTAATTGCGTTTTTTCTCATACCGGAAAGACAGGTCGGTCCCCGCACCCGCCCGTGATGCTTTCCCGCGAAGGGTTTCAGGAGGTTTCCAACCCCAGGGAGGGGTTCCTATAACCCCTGAAATATTTTTCACCCTCGCCGCGGCAGGGCCGTCCAGTAGATGGCGAACGAGACGAGCGCCACGGCGCTGGACGCGTAGAACAGCCCATCGATCCCCAGGGGGCGGAAGAACATCCCGGCCAAGGCCGCCCCGGCGATCCCGCCGGCCCCGTACGTCGAGGCCGAGAACAGCGCCTGGCCGCTGCTCTTGAGCGAGTCCGGCGTACTCCTGTAGACATACCCGACACTTGCCACGTGGAAGGCCGCAAAGGTGAAGGCGTGCAGGAGCGATATGGACAGGAAGCCCCAGGGCCCCTGGGCGAACGGATAAAGAGACCACCGGATCGCGGCCGCGCCGGCCGACATCAGGAGAAGCGTCCGGACCCCCCACCGCTCCAGGAGCGGTCCCGAGAACATCAGGAGAACCACCTCCGCCGCGACGCCCACCGAGAAGGACCAGCCGATCACCCAGCCGGGAAGCCCGAGGGTTTTCATCTGGATGGGCAGGAACGTCCACAAAGCCCCATGGCTCGTCCGCAGAAAGAACCCCGCCGCCAGGAAGGCGACGAACTCCGGCCGCTTGAGGAGCGCGACGATCTCCGGACCCAGCCGCGCGCGCGTCCCCCCCCTCCTCCCCTCCGACGGGAGCGTCAAAGCCAAAAGGGCCTGGATTCCCGCCGCGCCCAGAAAAACGTAAACCATCGCCCGGATCGAGAAGGTGTTCACCAGGTAGCCGATAAAGAGACTCGCCGTGATGAATCCGACCGACCCCCACAAACGGTATCCCCCGTAGGCCGCCGGTCGATTTCCCCCCCCGACGGCCCCTTCCGGATCGGGTTTGGGCCGCTC
>JASLXW010000373.1 GCA_030740135.1 Nitrospinota bacterium | reverse complement strand
GATGTTGGGAATCTCCCCGAACGTTTTTGCCAGGCGCTTCAAATGGAAAAGCTCTTCCATGATAATGGAAAAGCCTGTCTCTGTGAATGGAATCTTGTTCAGAAGGTCTACCTTCACCGCCCGGAAACCGTTGGTGAAGTCGGTGAGAGGGATGCCCATCAGCCACCCTGCAATCTTGTTTCCGATGACGGAGACGGCCACCCGGCGGAACGGAACCCCTTCCATCCCGCCGCTCGGCCTTCGCGCGCATTATTCCAGTTTGAAGGGCCCGACCGTAGCCGATGTTACGTTCGTGTGCCACCACGGTCAGCCGTGGGAGATCGGTTTCCAGCCGATGGAGAATTTCGAAGGTCCCATCCGTGCAGCCGTCATCCACCACGATCAAGGCGGAACGGTAGGGCATCCCGTCCAACGTCTCCGTCAGGACTCGAACGCACCTCTCCACGTTCGCCCGTTCGTTGAACATCGGGATAATGACGCAAAAGCTGAGGAAAGCTCTGGCCGTCATGACGAGATCCTTGCTCCGCGGAGGAAGAGGGACACGAAAGCGTACAAGCGCCCTAGTCGCTCGCCCCCCCCAAACCATCCAATCGCCGGCCGTTTCAAATGTCCAAGCGTCATCCGTTCACCAGGCCCTCAAGCCGGCAATCGTGGCGGGCCATCCCGGGAATCATTTCGGCGACGGTGAGAGGACGCTCGTAGCCGGCAGCCTCCCAGATACTCCGGTTCAGCGCCTCGTCATTCGTCCGAAGCAGAAAATTTCCCGCCCGTTCGGCCTCAACGTCATGGATCGACACGTCGGTCCTGCCATATGCGGTCGAAAGCAACCGGAGAATATCGGCTTTTGAGACGTCATCATCCGGAATCACGTGCTGGAGGGAAGGCAGCGGAAGATTAACTCGAATAATTCCTAGGCATATTCGGGCAAAATGAAACGTCGTCACGCCGTTCCACAAATGATTCACATAACCGTTGATGCGGGCATCCGGCGGTTGGCTACGGAACCACTCGACCAGGAACCCGTAGCTCTTCGGCTCAGGACCGATGACCGAGCAGCGCAGGTGCGACACGTTGAGGGAAATCACCTCCCCGAGGCTCTTTGTCTTACCGTATACATCGAACGCATCATGCGGGTCGGTCTCCACGTAATGCCCCTTGGCCCCGGAGAACACCCCGTCGGTGGCGGGCTGCAAGACCCGGGCGCCGCACGCCTCCGCGCGGCGCGCCAGGCGGTGCGGAAGGAGCGCGTTGACGCGTATCGCACGTTCCACCTCGAAGGAGCTTTCCTCGTGAATGTACGGCTTGGTGAGCCCGATCGTATTGATCACCCATTCGTGCCCGTCAATCACGCGAAGCGCAGCGTCGAGGTCCGCCGCTTCGGCGTCGAAGAGGACCCACCGGACGCTCGAGAGATGCGCGCGGCATTGGTCCGTGAGGGTTTCGCTGCGGACGGTCGCGGTCAGTTCGATATCGGGGTCCCGGGACAGAACGTCGGTGACCATCGAGCCCAGCATGCCGGAACCGCCCAGCACGATAACCTTCGACGACATCTGCGAACCTTCACAGCATTTACTTCCGCCTTAGGTAGGCCGACGGCCAGTGCGTGACGTTTTCCCTCAGCTCACTCTCGTTGAACAGCCAGGCCGGCTGCTCGATGACGAAATCTGGGTAACGCAGGATGAAATCCTCGGCGGCGGCCGTGGGGTTGTCCAATTTCCAGGCGGCGTTTCCGCGGGGAACGTCCGTAAGATCCCGCATGAAGCCGTCAGTCACGACGACATAGGAGCCTTTCGTCACGAGCGGCGCATAAACTTCGAGCTCGGCCAGTACGTGGGACTTGATGTGGTTGGAATCCAGGATGACGAGCACTGTTTCCCGATCCCTGATCTGTCCGCGCACCTTCCCGACGATCTCATCCGCCGTTGAGCTGCCCTCGATTAGGGTGATGCAGGAAAATAGCTCGTGGGCTTCGATGGCCTCTCGGTTATGGGGGCGAATTTCGATGTCCACGCCAATGATGCGGCCCTTCTCCATAGCCTTGCACAGGCTTGCGTAGAAAATCAGGGAGCCCCCGTGGGCAACGCCGGTCTCGACGATGACATCCGGCTTGATCCGGTAGATCACCTCTTGAATTCTCATCAGATCGTCGGGGAGCTGGATGATGGGGCGTCCCAGCCAGCTGAAGGTGAAAACGTATTTCTCGTTCCAGCACATCTTTAGCCATTGCAGGGAGAGAATCTCGAAAGACTCCCTCGAGTAAAGCGGCATTTCGCGCTTTGCGCCGCCGGGCACTTCGACCTGCAGCGTCTGGGCGTCGGTGTCCAGGGTCAGTCTCATTTTTCGTCCTTACGGGATTTTTCTTCCCACCATTCGATCGTTCTCTGGAGACCCTCTTCCAGGGGGATGCCGGGGGTCCAGCCGACCTCCCGGTTCAGCCGCCGGACGTCGGCGGCGAGAAGCATCGGCTCACTCTCCGCGAGCGGCCGGGCCCCGAGTTCCACCAGCTCCTCGAGGCCGAACCGCCTCGCCAGCGTTAGGACGAGCTCCTTCACGGCGATCGACCGCCCCGACGCGATGTTCACTGAGCCCTCCACGTCGCAAGCCAGGAGGGCGGCGAAGGCTTCTCCCGCGTCCTGCACATGCATGAAATCGCGGACTTGCCTTCCATGAGAGCACTGGACCGGCCGCTTGAGTAAGAGCTGGTTGATGACATAGGGCACGAGCCTGCTCTCCGCCTCATGCGGCCCGTACAGGAAGAAGATCCGCCCCCAAGCGCTGCTGAATTCGGCTTGAGCGGAGAAATGGGCCAAGATCTCTCGGAGGCTGTTCTTGCAGGCCCCGTACAACGTCGAAGGGCGCGCCGGCGTGTCCTCCTCAAAGCAGTGGCCGTGCTTCCAGTCATACTCTGCGCACGTCCCGGCAAGGACTGCCCGTTCCCCCCCGTTTTCCGCAAAGACGCGCAGGAGGCGCAGCCCGGCCTGGACCCAATCAAGATTCTCCGCCGAGGTCCAGTAGCCGCTTCCCTTGACATTCCAGGCGAAATGCAGCAGATGCGACGGCCGTACCTCCTTCAGGAGGCGTGAGGCGGCGGACAAGTCGAGGAGGTCGGCCTTGTGCCACCGGACGTTTCCGCTGGCATCGTCCGGGCGGAGGCGGACGGCATGAACCTCGAAACCCCTCTCCAGCAGCGGGAGAAGCGAATTCCTCCCGACGAATCCGCTGGCGCCCGTCACCAGTGCCCGCTTCATGGGAGGAAATCAGGATAGCCCTGATCCTTCGGCGAGATCAGCGGATTCTCAACCGGCCAGCGTATCCCGAACGCGGGGTCGTTCCACCGGACACCCCTTTCGTGATCGGGAGCATAGAATTCGGACATCTGATAGAAGACTTCCGTGTCATCTTCCATGGTCTGAAAACCGTGCGCAAAGCCCTCGGGGACGTAGAGCATCCGACCGCTCTCTGCAGTCAGCTCCTCCGCGTGCCACTGCTTGAAGGTGGCTGACCTCGGCCGCAGGTCCACGACCACGTCGCAGATCGTCCCCCTGTTGCACCTCACCAGCTTGGCCTCTGCGTGAGGGGCGATTTGCCGGTGCAGACCGCGCAGGGTTCCCCTCTTCCTGTTGAAGGAGATGTTGCACTGGACGAAGCGAGCAGTCAGGTTGTGTTCCTCGAACTCCCTTTGGCAAAACGTGCGGACGAAGAAGCCGCGCTCATCTTCCCTCCGCTCCGGTTCGATGACGCGAAGTCCGGAGAGAGGGGTTTCGATGAAAATCATTTCTCCCAGCCCCCCGGCGCCGGCGTCACACGACCTTCAGTTCGGGAATCGGGATGATGAACCGCCCCCCGCGCTCGCAGAACTCGCGCTGATCCGCAATGATTTCGTCCGCTAAGTTCCAGGCTAGCAGGAGCACGTAGTCGGGCCTTTCCTTCAGAAGTTTCTCCGGTGCGCAGATCGGCAGGTGAGTGCCCGGGGTGAAGAGCCCCTGCTTGACGGTGCTCCGGTCGGCCACGAAGTCGAGCACCTTCCCGTCGATGCCGAAAAAATTCAGCAATGTGCTGCCTTTGGCGGAGGCGCCGTAGACGGCGATGCGTTTTCCCTCGCTCTTCAGGCCGTTCAGCAGCGCACGGAGATCGCTGCACAGCTTTTCCACGCGGGCGCCGAAGTCCTGGTAGAACGTAAACCGGTCCGCCCCCCATTTCGCC
>JASLXW010000372.1 GCA_030740135.1 Nitrospinota bacterium | reverse complement strand
CTGGTGAGCCCGCCCGTCCCGACCCGCGAGGATTATTACCGCGTCCTCGCCGATCGCCTTCCCGACGACGCCCTGACCGTGACTTCTTTGGGCAACGCCTCCTATCTCTGGGCCCGCGTCCGGGACCGGCCCGAGAACTTTTACATCGAAGACGCCATGGGCCTCGCCCTGCCGCTGGCCCTGGGGCTGGCCGTGGCCCAGCCCGGGCGGAAGGTGGTGGGGGTCGAGGGGGACGGCGGGCTTCTGATGCACATGGGCGCGCTGATCACCGTCGGGGCGGTGGCGCCGGGGAACCTGACCGTTCTTCTGATCCAGAACCGGGTTCACGCCGCCTCGGGCGGACAACCCCTCACCAATCAGAACCTCGACCTGGCCGATCTGGCCCGGTCGGCGGGATGGGCGCGGACGGAGAATGTCGGGAACCCCAAGGGGTTCCGGAGCGCTTTCCTGTCCGCCCTCGAGGGGGACGGGCCTTCCTTTTTGGCGCTTGAAGCGAAGCCGGACGTCCAGGTTGTCGAGCCCCCGGAGCCGCTCAATCCGGTTGTGATCAAGCAGCGCTTCATGGAGGCGATTCGCGCTCCGCGGTACGTCTCCTCGACGTTCGGCCGGGGGCGGATGGTGGAGCCCCCCCCTCCTTCATCGTAGGCCGCGCCGGATGCGCGGCGTGGGCGCGGCCGCGACTTCCTTCCAATCCGGGGTCCTCGCCCGAGCCCGCCCGTTCGATGTCTTCAAAATCAGACCGCTGACGGATCCCCGGAGAAAGCCCCGCGCGGGTTATTTCATGAAACTCGGCAGCCACAACACCACCGCGGGGTAAAAGATCATGATGGCCATGACCAGGATGTTCAGCCCCACGAAGGGAAGGGCCGCCCGGTAGATATCTCCCATGGTGGTGTCGGGCGAGGCGATGCCTTTCATGACGAACAGCGACATCCCGAAGGGCGGCGAGATGGTCGCCAGCTCCAGGTTGAGGAGCATGATCGCCCCGAACCAGACCGGGTTCCATCCCATGGCGCTGACGATGGGCATGTAGATGGGGATGGTGACCAGGATAATGGAAGTCTGCTCGATGAACATGCCCAGGAACACCAGGATGATTTGCATCAGGATGAGGATGACGATGGGATGCACCGGCAGGCCGACGCCAAGCTTGGTCAGGCTGGAGGTGACGCCGGCGAAGGCCAGGATCTGGCTGAAGGCGGCCGATCCGGTGAGGATGATCAACACCATGACGGAAATGGAGACGGCCGATCCGACCGCCTTCTTGGTCACCGCCCAGGTGAGCTTCCCGTAGGCCGCCGCCAGCAAAAAGCAGAGTAGCGCGCCTACGCCGGCCGCCTCCGTGGGTGTGGCGATTCCGAAAAAGATGGTTCCGATGACGATGAAGATGACGGAAATCAGCGGCACGACATAACGAAGGGTGTTCCGGATGCGGCGCCCGAGGGGCGTTGGCGAGACATCGTAGGCCGGCGCCAGGGAGGGTTGGAGGGTGCACCTGACAATGATGTATGCGGCGTAAACGACGGCCAGGAGCAAGCCGGGCAGGACGATGCCCACCAGGAGCTTGCCCACGGGGATTCTGCCCAGGCTCGCCAGGATGACGCCCAAGGCGGTGGGCGGGATCATGATGGCGAGGCTGCCGCTGGCCAGGATGGGTCCGAGCGACATGGATTTGCTGTAGCCGCGCCTTTGCATGTCCGGGGCGAGGGTCGAGCCCAGCATGGCCACGCTGCCCATAGCGACGCCGGTCAGCGTGGCGAACAAAGCCCCGGCGACCACGGAGAGCAGCGCGAGCCGGCCGGCAAGGCGCCCCAGCCATTCGTCCAGGACATCGATCATCCTGTAGGCGATGCCGGAATGGAACATCACCGATCCCATGAGGATGAACATGGGGACGGGCACCAGCACGAAGGTTGAGACGGAGCTGTCGATGCTGAGGATCAGCTGCTGCAGTCCGATCTGTCCACCCCAGAATACATAGACCCCGATGGTGTTGATCAGCATGAAAGCGAAGGCGACCGGCAGCCCGGTGAGCAGCAGGACGGTGAGGCCGCCGAAGAAGAACAGCATGTAGGTCCACCACTCCACCGGGGCTCACCTCATTCGTTCGTGTTGATCCGCTCCGCCTCGCCCCCGCGGAGATGCCGTCGCGCCCGCCTCATGAACTGGATCCAGAGGAAAAGGCTCCCCAGCGGAATCACGGCCAGATTGACGACCCTGGGTATCTCGATCTCGGCCGGAATCAGTATCCCCCTTTGCCAGGAATAGACGACTTCCATGGTTCCGTACAGGGTCAGGATCAGGCAGATCAGCGCGCCGATAATGGAGTTGCCGATATTCAGCCAGCGCTGGACTTTGGGGCTGAGCCGGGTCACCAGGAGGTCGATGGTGACGTGCTCTTCTCTTCTCAGCACCCAGGCGCCGCCGAGGAAGGTGATATAGAGCAGCAGCGTGCCGCTGATTTGGTCGACCCCGAGCAGTCCTTCGCGAAGGACATACCTGAAGAAGACCTTGACGGAGGTCAACAGCATGACGGTGACCATCAGTCCGCATGCCAATCCCCCGCCGATATTCAAGATGGAATCGAAGATCTGGGTCAATTTTTTGCCCGGCGTCATGCGGGAACCTCTTGTCTCCGGCCCGGCGGGGCTCCCCATGGCAAGGAGGAGTCAGCCCCGGATGGAATCGGCGCTTTTCCGAGGGGGAATCCCTCCTGCCCGGTGAGCGTGCGCCGCGGTGGCTTCAGCGGGTTGGATGCGGCGGGTCTTGAGCGGGTCCCGGCGCCGAGAGGAACGGCCCCGGAGGAGCCGATGGAGGATGAGCGGGGGGAGGAATCGGACCCTCTCGAAAGCGATGCGGGTCTGATGCCTCCCCCCCCTTGAAATTCCGGCCCCAGCCCGTCCGAAGGCTGGACGATCCAGCCGGGGCGTCAGCGATTGAGCCTTGGCCCGGGGAATTTATTTGTAGTTCATCAACCTCCTGACCTCGGCGTAATCGGCCGCGCTCATGGCTTTCTTGAAATTCGCCCACAGGGCGTCATTGGAGGTCTTGGACCAGCGCGCGGCCTCAGACTTAGAGAATTTGATGACCTTCATGCCGGCCTTCTTCATGGCGGACAATTGTGTGCTCTGGAACGCGGAAATCCACCCCTGAGACCAGACCTGGATCACCCGTACGGAATCCAGGATGATCTGTTGAACATCCTTGGGAAGACTGTTCCACTTCCTCAGATTCATGTTGATGCCGATGCCGTCCCGATAGAGCGGGTGAAGGATGATGAACTTCGACACCTTGTGCCAGCCGAAGGCGGTGAAGCCGTCATAGAAGGGCCAGGTGAAGCCTTCCACCGTTCCGCGTTGCAGGGCCAGCCCCACTTCGGACGGGGGCAGGGTGACGGGCTCGGCGCCAACCGCTTTGACGACGAATCGGGTCAGCGGGGGCACCCTGATCTTTCTCCCCTTCAGGTCGGAAATGCTCGACAGCGTTTTCTGGGTGTACATGAAATGGTTGCCGGTGCCCGGGTCGCCCGAGAAGTGCCCCAGGTAGCGGACGCCCTTTTTCTCGTACATCTTGACCATGAAATTGAACAACGCGCTGCCGGGTCCGTTGTCCGGAACGGGAAAAGGCGAGAGCTCCGTGACGTAGCCGGCGGGGACCACGCCCGCCCAGTAGTTCGGGGCGCCGTACCAGACGTCAAACACGCCCTTCACCAGCGCCTCCGGCTGGTCGAACGTGGGCACGACTTCCTTGGCGCCCTTGAACCGGATAACCACCTTTCCCTTGCCGCGCCTATTCACTTCTTCCAAAAAGCGGATGCCCACATCCGCCGCTGAGGAGATTTTAGGCGGCCAGGAGCCGACCATCGTGAGCTTGATGGGCGCGGCGGCGGCCGGTCCGGTCCCGCCGAAAATCAAGGCCAGGGCCAACACCGCGACACAGGCCACCATGTTTCGTCCGATTCGTTTCATCGCGTCTTCCTCCGGATTCGGAAATTCGCCTGATCCCGCTTGGCGTCCTTCCCCAAGCGCGGGTCCGGCAGGGACGGGGCGTGCGCGAGAACTTCCCATTTCAACTTCAGACGGGAACAAACGGCGGATTTGCGACTGCTCGAACCCAATTACACCTTGTTGGCGGCGCGCCTGTCAACCGCCTGTATGGGTTCAAGACATATGAGACACGGGGGCCGTTTTATTGAATGTTTCCAGGTCCT
>JASLXW010000371.1 GCA_030740135.1 Nitrospinota bacterium | reverse complement strand
GGAGGAGTACATCAATCAAACACAGCGGAAGGACGCCGCCTGATCATGCGCCCGTCCACAACATTTGACAATATCTCTCTTCGATATGAATGTTCGGGCATGTTGCGACCCGGGAATGGTTTGAGAAGTTAGGCTGACAAGCGCACCAATTCGGCCTCCCCCTCATCAAGCCAGACCTCATTCGTGACCGGACGGACGGCCCCCTTGCGCCGGATCAAGGCCTCCGGGAGTTTTCCAATCAACGGTTCAAATGCTTTGCCAGGTAATCGGCCATCGGAAGCCGGGTGGTGTGGTAGAGGTTGTGGCAGCAGTGATTCCCCTCGGGTTCGTACTGGGTGACAATCTCCCTCGCGTTCACGGCCTCCTTCTCCAGTCGGGTGGCTTGGTGAAGCGGGATGAGGTCATCCTTCACGCCGTGCTGGAGGTAGAGGGGGCAAGTGATTTTCGCCGATGAGGAGCTCAGGTCGATCATCTTCAGGACTTCCTTGCCCTTTTCGGGGTCGGTCTCCCCGGCGCAGTACGTGAAGCCGTTGCGCGTGATGTCGTGCATGTCCCACCAGTAGGTCTGAAGCTCGTAAAGGACCCCCCAGCATACGCAGACGGAGATCCGGTCGTCGTGGGCCGCGCTCTTTGGGGCGTAGTGGCCACCGAAGCTTCTGCCCAGGACGCCGAACTTCGAGGAGTCGATTTCCGGCCGGGTCTCCAAATAATCGAGCACCGCCGAGGTGAACCGCTCGAAATCCGGGCGGATCGGGGTCTGGAAATACATCTCCCCCTGTCCGGGACCGTCGAAGGCGAAGGTGGCCAGGCCCCGATCGTGGCACATGCGCTCGAAAAGGAGGCTTTCCTCCTTGGTGCTTTCCAGCCCCCCGATGAGAACGGCGCAGGGAGGCTTCTCCACCCCGGGGGGGAGCCGAAGATACCCGGGGATGGTGAATTCTTCGAATGGGATATCGACGCGCTCGGCCGGGGGGAAAAAGAGCGGCGCCGCCCTCTGATACAACTCGACCTTTTTCTTCTGTCCGGCCTCCCTGAGATCGGGGCGCTCGAACATATAAAACTGGGCATAGTGGTAATACATGCAGGCCCGCCAAAGGTACTCGCCGGCCGACATCGAAAATCCCCCGGAGAGCCGTTCCTCGGCCATGGCCTCGTATCGGTCGCCGATGTCCGTGACGACTTCGTACCAGTCGCCCCAGCCGCTGCACCGCTCAAGAATCTCATCGATGTCGGCGGCCTGAAGCCCGTCGCCGATCATCCGGCCTTTGCTGCTTTCCATGATTTCCGCGATGACATCGCCGCTCAATGCTCAATCCTCCATTCCATTCCATGGATCGACGGGTGTTCTGGAAATGTTTCTTTCGAACAGTGTATTGTAAATGGGCGGGCCTTTCCAACCAACGACTTTCGAGAAAGCGCCTTTCTTCTCCCCGCGGGGCTTCGGGCCAGAAGGCATATCGTGCAGGACGGCCGGCTCATTTTGAAACCGGATTCGGAATAGAATACCATGGGGTTCTTTCAAACGGCCGTCGCCGGAGCGCCTCGGTTGGGAATTAACTTTATCGCGTTCGCGGTCATCGCGGGCGGAGGTGAGTCATGCGTCTTTATCTGGTCCGGCACGGCGCGGCCGTTTCCGAGGAGGCGAACCCGGTGAGGCCGCTGTCTCCCCGGGGGAAAGAACAGGCGGAGAAGATTGCGCTATTCCTGATGCCCCTCGGGATCTCCGTGCGCTCCATCTCGCACAGCGAAAATCTCCGGGCGGCCCAGACGGCCGGGGTCCTGGCCGGGTCGGTCACCTCCGGGGAAGGCGTCCGGGAGCGGTCCGGGCTCGGTCCGATGGATCCCGTCGAACCCTTGGCCGATGAGCTCGGGAGGGAGACGGGGGACCTGATGATCGTGGGTCATCTGCCGTTTCTGGGCAGGCTCGCGTCCTTGCTGATTCTTGGAAACCCGGAGCGGGAGATTGTCACATTTCGGGAAGCGGCGGCGGTTTGCCTGGAGGGGACGCCGAACGCGGGCGGCCTCACGGGACAGGAATGGCGCATCGCCTGGACGGTGACGCCTGAAACGCTGCCCTGAGAAATGCGGGAAAGCGGATGTCCTGAGCGCGTCTTGGCGGCGGTTTTCGGCCGAATTCCCGGCCCTGGCGCCCACCATCGTCACTGTTGACTTTCGAGCGGGGCAAAGAGCGCCTTCCCATGCGGACGTCTCCAACAAACAACGGTTTCCCCGAAGAATCCCATTTTCATTAGGAGGCGACTCCGGCCTTGTCCTTCATTCAATCCATCCCCGTTGAAATCACCGCCCTTCTGGCGGCGGCGGCCATGTCGACCATGAGCATCCTGAACCGCCGGGGGCTTCAAACGGGTTCGCCCTACATGTCGGCGGTCATCATCAACGCGACCGTCTTGACCGTCTATTTCGGAATCTGTACATCCCTGGGCGTCCGTTGGATGGAACTTCCCGGCTCCGCGGTCGGCTGGTTTCTCCTGGCCGGGATTTCCTCTCCCGCCCTTTCGATGACCCTGTACTATATCTCGCTCAGCCGCTTCGGCGTGGGCAAGGCCGGCCCCATCGCGATGGGCGGGAATCCGTTGTTCGGCGTCCTCTTGGGAATCCTGATTCTCGGGGAGCGGCCCCACTGGTCCCTTTACCTGGGGTCGGTTCTGATCATCGGGGGCATTTGGATCATCTCCCGCCCCAAGGGGGAAATGTCCCTCAAATGGAGCGAGGCCGTCATCCCCCTGGCGGCGGGATTCTTCTTTGGTCTGTCCACGGTCATCCGAAAGCTCGGCCTGAACCTCGTCCCGCTCCCCCATGTCGGGGTGATGATTTCCTCGACAACCGCGCTCGTGTGTCTGATCTTGACCTGTCCGCTGTTCCCAAAGGGCAAACGAATGGTCCGTTCGGCCCGGACGGTGAAGTTCTCGCTTTTCGCGGGGGGCTCCTTATCGATCTCGTTCTTCTTTCTCTTTACCGCCATCAACCAGGGAGAGGTAACGCGTGTGATGGCCATCTTCGGGGTCACCCCGCTGCTTTCCATCGTGCTGGCGGCCATCTTCCTGGGCAACCTGGAAAACATCACGTCAAGAATTTATGGGGGAACGGTCTCCATTGTAACGGGCATCGTGCTGATCACGCTCTTGAAGAAGGGGTGAATCCGCTTCCCGGGCCGCAAGGAAGGACGGACGGTTCGCGGCCGGACACGCCGTTGTCCGGCGCCTGACTCCCGTTGCGGTTCGACCCTTCGGTCCCGTTTCCATTTCTCGGACACACACGAACTTGCAATCTCTTACCGTTGATCTCATCGCCATTTTGGCGGCCTTGACCATGTCGACGGTGAGCATCCTGAATCGTCGGGGGTTCCAGTCGGGATCGCCTTACATGGCGGCGGTGACGGTCAACCTGACGGTCCTGCTCATTTATTCGGGGATTTGCACGGCGATCGGAATCCGTTGGCTGGAGCTGCCCCGTGCGGGCGTCTTCTGGTTCCTGGTCGGGGGAATCAGCTCACCGGCTCTATCGATCACCGCGTATTACATTTCCTTGAACCGCTTCGGCGTGGCCAAGGCCGTTCCCATCTCCATGGGATCGAGCCCGCTCTTTTCCGTCCTGCTGAGCACTGTGATTCTGGGGGAGCGCCCGCCCGCGTCCCTTTATGCGGGGACGGCGCTCATCGTCGGCGGGATCTGGGTGATCACCCGCCCCAAGGGCGAGTCCCGCATGAACTGGACCGAGGCCGTCATCCCTTTGTCCGGCGGCTTCTTTTGGGGATTGGCCGCCGTCATCCGGAAGATCGGTCTTGAGATCCTGCCTTTGCCTCATGTGGGCATCGTGTTCTCCACCTTTTCCGCCCTGGTGGTCCTGTTGCTGACTTACGGGTTCTTTCCGAAAGGCCGGCGCTTCGTGCGATCGGGCAAGGCTCTGATGTTCTTCATCTTGGCGGGCGCCGCCCTCGCGGTCACTTTGTATTTCCTCTTCTCCGCGATCCGGCTGGGGGAGGTCTCCCGCGTGATGGCCATCTTGGGGGCCACGCCCATGCTGTCCGTCGCGATGGCGGCGATCTTCCTGGGCGACCTGGAGCGCATTACCCTGAGAACGCATCTCGGGACAGCTTCGATTGTGCTTGGCATCGTTCTCATCACGCTTGTATAGGTTCAGATAGATGTGAGACATCTCCTTGGGTAGGGAGTAGGGTTCCAAGGGCCAACAGAGAGAGAGGAG
>JASLXW010000370.1 GCA_030740135.1 Nitrospinota bacterium | reverse complement strand
GGGAAAGGCCTGGGTCTTCAATCTCCGAAAAGGGGTGAAGTTCCACGACGGCCGCGAGTTCAAGGCCGACGCCGTGAAGTTTTCCTTCGACCGCCTCATGGCTCTTGGGAAGGGCCCCTCCGGCTTGTTCAAGGGCTTGGAGAAGGTCGAGGTGGTGAACGACCACACCGTCCGGTTCCATCTTGACAGCACCATCGGGCCGTGGCTCCGGATCATGGCCAACATCAAGGGCCCCTACATCGTAAATCCCAACGTCATGAAGCATGAGAGAAAGAAGAGCGGCAAAGGGGATTACGCCCAGGCCTGGATGTCGCAGAATGGTGCGGGCACAGGCCCCTACAAGCTGGTCAGGTGGGACAAAGGACAGCAGCTCATCTATGAGCGGAACAAGGATTATTGGGACAAGAGCGTGGACCCGGACAAGGCGTTCGACCGGGTCATCCTCAAGATCATCCGCGAGGACGTGAACCAGCGTCTGGCCCTCACCTCGGGGAAGGCCGACCTCCTCGTCCGCAGCATGAGCCCGCTTGAGTTCGACAAAGCCAAGGAATCGCCGATCGTAACTACGATGGTGAAGAAGAGCACTTTGGTGAACATGATCGAATTCAATCTCGGAGTATCTCCCACGAACAACAGGAAGTTCCGGATGGCCGTCGCCCACGCATTCGACTACGACGGCTATATCAAACACGTGCAGCGGGGATACGCGTCCCGCGTCCGGGGCATCGTTCCATCGATGATGCCGGGGAGAGACCCGACTGCGGCGATGCCCAGCCGCGACCTCGCCAAGGCCAGGCAGTATCTAAAAGAGTCGGGCGTCGACCTCTCGAAGGTGGATCTCGAGCTCAACTACACCAAGGGGCCGAAGTGGGTCCGCCAGACCATCGAGCTGCTCCAGAGCAGCCTGAAAGAGATCGGGGTGAAATCGCACACGTCGTCCAGTTCGTACGTTTCCATGATCGGCAAGTGGCAGAAGGCCGCGACCCGGGGAAGCTTGTACACCCGGTACGACTCCCCGTCGCTGATCGATCCCTACGCTCTGGTCGACAAGGTTTACCGGTCGGGCAAATCGTGGAACCTCAGCGGCTATAAGAGTAACGAGGTGGACAGGCTGCTCGAGATCGGCCGGACCTCCATGGACGACAACGTCCGCATGGGGGCATACAAGAAGGCGCACAAGATAATCTCAGGCGAGTATCCGGCCATTTACACCCACCAGGGTCCGGGTCTGTTCGCGCACAACAAGAAGCTGAAGAACGTTATCTACAATCCGGGCCGTTTCCAGGGCTGGTACTTCCGCGAGATGCATTGGGAAGGAGCCACCAACTAACGTCCTGATTCCCGCACGTACGGTCCTCCCTCGCGGAGAATGGGGGCCGTGCGTGCGGGATTTTCGTCCATTTTTGTTTCTTTACCTGCGGCCGCAATGCGCTTTTGGTCCTACCTATTACGGCGAATCGGTCTAATTATCCCGATTCTTTTCGGGGTGACGATACTCGTTTTCGTCATCACCCACATCATCCCGGGTGACCCGGCGATGGAAATCGCCGGGATGAACGCCACCGACGAGCAGATCGAGCGCCTCCGGGAAGAATTCGGCCTGGACAAGCCCATCCCGATGCAGTACTGGATCGCGCTCAGGGACATGCTCTTTGAAGGCGAGTTCGGTACCAGCCTCTACACCAACCGGCCGGTGGTCGAGGACCTTGCCGTCTACTGGCCCGCCACCTTCGAGCTGACAACCTTCTCTCTTTTGCTGGCCATCGTCTTGGGAATTCCGTTGGGGGTGGTATCGGCCTGGAAATCGAATCGGGCTGCCGACCACACGGCCCGGATGGGCTCGCTCGCCGGGATGTCCCTGCCCCCCTTCTGGCTCGGCTTGATGCTCCAGATCGTGCTCGGCCACTGGTGGGATATTATGCCGGTACGGGGGCGGATCGATACCCTGGTCTCACTCGATTATCCGATTCAGTCCATCACCGGAATGTATCTCGTCGACTCCCTGGTAACCGCGAACTGGCCCGCGTTTCGGGATTCCCTGGCGCACATTTTCGTGCCCGGGTTCGTCCTGGCCCTGGCCCCGCTCGCCCTCATCTCGCGGATGACGCGCTCCGGGATGCTCGAGGTATTTCGTGAGGACTACATCAAGACCGCCCGGGGGGCGGGCCTTCCGGACCGCACCGTGGTCTACCGGCACGCCCTCAAAAATGCTCTTATTCCCACGGTCACCGTCGCCGGCTCGACGTACGGATTTCTGCTGGGGGGCTCGTTCGTGGTAGAAACCGTATTCGACTGGCCGGGAATGGGCCTATACGGAGCGGGAGCGATCCTGGAGCTGGACTTTCCGGCCATCATCGGCATCACCATCGCCTACGCCCTGATGCGTGTGTCCGTCAATCTATTGGTGGATATGTCCTATTACTTCCTCGACCCGCGCGTCAAGCTCGCGGGCAAGTACGAGGAGTAGCGCCTTGACTACCGCCGCAACGTCCGGTGAGACGAGTTGGGCCGAGCGATTCCAGGAAACCCAGGCCGCCCGCCTCCAGGAGTACCGCTTTACCCTCAAGCGCTTCCTCGCCTCGCCCCTGGCCGTCCTGGGGGCGTTGATCATCTTGGCTCTCTTTGTTGTCGCCGTTTTCGCCCCCGTCCTCGCTCCCGTCCCGGGGGATGCCTTCGAGGCCAGCCATCTGGAGGACAATCTCCTCCCGCCCAGCCGGCTCCACCCCATGGGGACGGACGACCTGGGCCGCGACATCATGTCCCGCGTAATCTTCGGGACCCGGCTCACCCTCTGGATCGGCTTCGTTGTCGCATCGTTGTCGATGCTGATCGGCGTTCCCGTCGGGGCCGTCGCAGGCTTCCTCGGAGGGAAGACGGATGAGATCCTCATGCGGACGGCCGACGTTTTTCAGTCCATCCCCTCGCTCGTGCTGGCGCTCGCCGTCGCGGCCGCTCTGCGCCCCTCCATCACCAACGCCATGATCGCCATCTCGGTCGCCTGGTGGCCTTGGTACGCCCGGGTCACACGGGGGCAGGTCCTCATCATCCGGGAGCGGACCTTCGTGGAGGTGGCAAAGTGCATCGGGGTGAGCCGGAAACGGATCATCTTCTCCCACGTCCTGCCCAACTGTATCAGTGTCCTCTTGGTGCAGGCCTCGCTCCAGGTGGGAAACGCCATTCTGGCCGCCGCCGCCCTGAGCTTCGTTGGGGTGGGAGCCCAGCCGCCTTCCCCCGAGTGGGGTCTCATGCTTACAGTCGGCCGCGGCTTTCTCCCCGAAGTATGGTGGTTTGTCACCTTTCCGGGCCTGGCCATCTTCATCACCGTGCTCGGGTTCAACCTGCTTGGGGACGGTCTCCGGGATATCCTTGACCCGCGTCTGAGGCGTTGAGCATGGCCGTCCCCCTACTCGAAGTCGAAGACCTCCACACCCATTTTGAGACCTACGCGGGCACCGTGTACGCCCTCGATGGGGTCGGCTTCAATCTGGAGAAGGGGGAGATCCTGGGCCTGGTGGGCGAGACCGGGTGCGGCAAATCCGTCACGGCGCTCTCCCTGATGCGTCTGGTGCCGGACCCGCCGGGGCGCATCGTCAAGGGAAGTATCCGCTTCAAGGGCCAGGAACTGCTTCAACTTCCCGACCGCGCAATGTGGGAGGTCCGCGGAAGCCAGATGGCCATGATCTACCAAGAGCCGATGACCGCCCTGAACCCGGTTTTCACCATCGGCGACCTCATTGGCGAGGTGATCGTCCACCACAACAAAGTCTCCAAGAAGGAGGCCGCCGCCCGGGCGGCCGAGTCTCTCCGCCTCGTGGGAATGCCTGATCCCGACAAGACACTTCAACGCTACCCGCACGAACTCTCGGGAGGTATGCGCCAGCGCGCCCTCATCGCCCTCGCCCTCTCTTGCGGGCCGGACATGCTCATCGCGGACGAGCCGACCACCGCGCTCGACGTCACGATCCAGGCCCAGATCCTGGACCTGATCCGCGACCTTCGCGACAGGCTCGGGCTCGCCGTCCTTTTCATCACGCACGATCTCGGGGTTGTCGCCCAGCTCTGCGACAGGGTGGCCGTCATGTATGCCGGGGTGATCGTCGAGACCGGCTCGGTGCGCGAGATCTTTCACCAACCCCAGCACCCCTACACCCAGGGGCTGCTCGAGTCCCTCCCGCGCCCGGACCGGAAGTCCGAGGGTCGCTTGAGGGCCATCGAGGGGATCGTCCCCTCGATCTT
>JASLXW010000036.1:7997-15290 GCA_030740135.1 Nitrospinota bacterium | reverse complement strand
CTTGGCCACAGATCAAGTGATGCAAGATAAACCTTTTTGACAGTTCTCTCGGCGCGCGAAGCGCGCCGGGAAAAGTGCAAAGGCGCTCCGCGCAGGTATCCGAGCGCCCGAGGATGTTCCTTGAAGCAAGTACCAGGTGGGACCCCTGCCCGACCCATACGGCCCTGCGCATTCCGCAAAAGCTCAAGGGCCGGGATTTTCTCTTCGTGGCCGACGAGGAGGTCCCGTTCCGCCTCGCCCCCGAGCCTAATGCCTTTGTGTGGATGGTGGATGTGACCGACGAGACCAACCCCGTCCCGGTCTCCACCTGGCGGGCGCCCCACGACGAGCCCTTCAACTCGGATGCCGAGCGCTTCGGGTGCCACCAGCCCCAGGAGCAGATGTACGGAGAGGACGTGATCGCCGTGACCTGGTTCGCCGGAGGAGTGCGTTTTCTGGACATCTCCGACCCCTACCGGCTGGAAGAGGTCGCGTATCACATTCCTTTTCCGGGGAAGGGGCGCGACGTTGTCCAGAGCAACGACGTCTTCGTGGACCCCTCGGGGCTCGCATACCTCATCGACCGGTTCAATGGGTTTGAGATCCTCGAATTAACCATTTGAGGTCCTCTTTTCGGATCGGAGAATCCCCGTGCGCGCATCCCCCGGGGATCCGTTCGGCAACCGCGCGCGAAAGTCGATTCTTGTGTGGATATCCCGGCAAGACCGTGACGAATCGGCGGGAGGAAAGAGGCATGAAGGCAGCCGTTGAAAAGGCCCTCCAGGCCATCGACGCGAAGGCCCTGGCCAAGCTGGGGATGGAGATGACGGCCATCGCGAGCCCGACCGGCGAGGAAGAGGAGATGGGCCGGTACGTGGCCGAACAGTTCGAGCGCCGCGGCCTCAGGACGCAGGTCCAGGAGGTCTCCGAGAACCGCTACAACGTCCTCGGACGGTGGGAAGGGACGGGGGAGGGGATCGCCCTCATGTTCAACGGCCACACGGATTCTTCGTATTCCGGGAGGGAGAAAGAGCTCAGCGGCCCCGGCTACAAGACGAACCCCATCGTCAGGAAGTCGGGGGGAGAGGAGTGGTTCTACGGGGCCGGGATCAACAACATGAAGAACGCCCTGGCCAGCTACCTCGGGATGATCGACGTCCTTCAGGAGGCCAAGGTCCGCCTCAAGGGGGACATCGTCCTCGCAGCCGTTGTCGGTGAGATCGAAAAGGCCCCCATCGACGAGTTCCAGGGGGTCGGGTACGCGGGATACGGCACGGGGGCGAAATACCTGGTCTCCCACGGGGGGGTGGCCGACTTTTGCATCATCGGCGAGCCGACCGGCTTCACGATCGTCCCCGGGAACATGGGTTCCGTCTGGATCCAGTTCACGACGTACGGGACCATGGCCCACACGGCCTGGGCGCACCGGGCCGTCAACGCCATCGACCAGATGCAAAAAGTCATCGCCGCCATCAAGAAGTGGATGCCCTCTTATTCCAAACGCCACGTGTATCAGGGGATCGAGCCCCCGGTCAGCATCGGCGCCATCGAGGGGGGCTGGCGGTGGCGGGCCGTCCGGGTGCCGGTCCGGTGCAAGCTCTGCATCGACGTCCGCCTGCCGCCGGACGTGCTGCCCATCGAGGTGTACTACGAGCTGCGGGACGTAATCAAAAAGGCCCGGGCCAAGGACGCGGGCATGGAGGTGGACATGGAGATCTACTCCTCCAATCCGGGGACCGACATTCCCCACGACCATCCAGCCGTCTAAGCCCTCCAGAAGGGGCCCACCGGGCGGCGTTCGGCAAGCCGGCGAAGCTCGAGTGCTCGGCCTATATCTCCGACGCCTGCACGTTCAATCGATACGGCATCACGGCGGTCAACTACGGCGGGGGAGGGCGGTTGCGCACCGGAGGCTACGGGTTCGATCCGATCGAAGGGGAGCACCAGAGTGTCCGGGACATGGCGCGGGCGACGGAAGTCTACGTTCGGACCGCCATCGACCTCTGCTCGAAGACGCGGGCCCGGCTGATCCCCGGCAAATGAGAGGCTCTGCTCACTGGAAGGGCGGAGGGTGTGTAACCCCCCCCGAGGGCGGGAGGAATCGCATGAAGTTCGGAATCCTGTTCACGTCGCATCCGAATGCGGAGACGGAGCCCTATCCGCACCGCGACGTCCACGCCCGGGTCACGCGCGAGATCCAGGAGGCGGACGCCCTGGGCTACGACACCGCCTGGATCGCCGAGCGCCACTTCAGTAACGAGGACGGCATCCTGCCCGATCCGTTCGCGTCAGCCGATATGGGGGCGCACTTCCTCGGCGAACCGCCTCGCCGTCAGCCGGCGATCCTCGCCCACCGGAAAGATTTCGAAATGTGAGAGGCCCAATCCCTTCAACTCCTTGATCTTGTCCACGCAATATTCGGGCGGGCCGGAAAGGGTGAACTTGTCGATGAATTCCTCGGGCAGAAGCTTCGCCGATTCGACGGCCTCGTGGAAATGCCCTCCCGAGTAGGCCGCTTTCACCTTCTCCGTGAGGTCGGACCCGAACCCCGAGATCTCCACGTACTTGGGAGCGGATTGGGGGAACCAAGACGCGATGATGCGCGTGTCCTCCCGGGCCTCCCCGAGGCTGTCCCGGACAGAGGTGTACAAAAGGCACGCAACGTCAATCTCCTCCATGGAGCGTCCCGCCCGTTCCGCGCCTCTCTTGACGCAGTCCAGGGCGAACTTGAGGTTTTCCACCGCGCTGCCGCAAGCCAGAAGAACCCCGTCGGCCAGCTCGCCCGCCAACTCGCACATGCGCCGATTGGTGACGGTGAGGTAGATGGGCAGATTTTCTCTGGGGGCATAACAAATCTTGGCCTCGTGAAGACTGAACGACTCCCCCTCGAAATCCAGCGTCTCGCCCTTCAGGAGCCGCCGCCCGATCTCGACCATCTCGCGGACTGTCCGAAGCCTGGCGATCTTGAGTCCCAGCTCCATGACGGGCCGATCCCCCGCGCCCAGATTCATCAGGGCCCGTCCTCCCGAGATTTCATCCAGGGTGCACAGGGCGTTGTAGTTGAGGGCGGGATGCCGCGTATGCGGATGGGTGCAGTTAGGTCCGAAGCGCAGCTTCTTCGAATTCGCCGCAAGGAGCGTCAGGTAACAGTACACGTAACGCGCGTGAAGCGAGGAGTCGCACACCCACATGTAATCATAGCCGTTCGCTTCGGCGTACCGGACCATCTCGACGAAGGTCTCGGGGGGATCGACGGCCATAAAGGTCAGACCCAGTTGCATGGAGATATTCTCCTGCCCGTGGAGTCCGGAACGAAAGGCAAGAGGGGGTCGTCAGACACCGCCCTCCCGGATCCGCCTCGCGAGTCGCTTCAATAACGCGGCCGCCAGATCCTCCTTGTAAGCGTTGTCCCGAAGCGGAAAGGCGTCTTTCATCAGAATCCGAACGGCGCGATCCACGGCGTCGTTTTCCAGCCTCGTTCCCACAATGGCGTCGTCGGCACGGGGGTCCCGCCAAGGCTTGTAGCCCACGCCCCCCAAGGCGAGGCCCGCGGCGGTCACGCGCCCCCCATTGTCCAGCGTGACGCTCACCGCGGCGGAGACGGTCGCGAAATCACTTTCCCGCGAGCGAATTTTTTCGTAAAGGGTCACCGGCTTCTTCGCCGGCATCTGAAGCAAAACCCCGATGACAATCTCGCTCGGCCTGAGGGCGGGCTCCCCTGGTCCTTTGTAAAACCGGGCGAAGGGGATTCGGCGCGCGCGGCCTCCATCCCCGAAAACCTCGACCAAGGCGTCACAGGCGGCAAGGACCGTGGCCAGGTCGGAGGGCGCCACCGCCTGGCACCGATGCGCGCCCACGATCGCGTGATTGCGGTTGTCCCCGAGGATCGCGTAGCAGGGGCAAGACCAGCCTCCCCGCTTGTAACACTCGAAATCGTTCCGGAAGAACCAGCACCTTTTTTCCTGGCAGAGGTTTCCCCCCAGGGTGGCCATGTTCCGAATCTGAGGCGTCGCCACCTGTCGGACCGCATCGATGATGAAGGGGTAGTGCACGGAGAGCTCTTCGACGGACTCCAGCTCATCGAGCCGCAATCCGGCGCCGAGCCGGATGAACGTCCGGTCCGCGTCCTGCCGACGAAGCTCCGGAACCTCCGATATGTCCACAACCAGCCCGGGCCGGTAGATCCCCTGCTCGATGCCGGCCATCAGGTCCGTCCCCCCCGCCATCACCTTGCTTGGACCGGGCTTTCGGGCCAGGAGACGGACGGCCTCCTGCAGGCCCCCCACCCGCTCATAATTGAAGCCGTCGATCTTGCGTGTGACCGGCGCGACCACCCTGCTCACCTGCTGGAGGAGCGGCTTGACGCCGGGATACGCCTTCCGCACGGCGCCGATCCAAAGACGCTTCGGGTGGACCCGAATGCCCGGCTTCCGTCCCGGCCGAGTCTCTTTGGCCCGCAACCCCTCCAGGATCTTCCGGCGGGTGATGGGCAGGCTCTTGATCCGGACGCCGGTCGCGTGATGGATGGCGTTTGCAATCGCCGGGGAAGTCGGCACGAGGCCGGGCTCGCCGACTCCCTTTGCGCCGAACGGCCCCTCCGGATCGTCGGTCTCCACCACAAGACATTGGATGTCCGGCACCTCCGTCGCCCGGGGAACGCCGTAATCCAGGAACGACGGGTTGATCATCCTTCCATCCTCGAAGAGCAGCTCCTCGGAAAAGGCCGCGCCGACTCCCTGGCCGACGCCCCCTTCGATCTGCCCTTCCACCGCGAGGGGGTTGATGACCTGTCCCACATCGTTCGAGGCCACGAAGTTAAGAAGCTCGACGCCGCCCGTCTCCGGATCGACGCGGAGATAGACCGCTTGGACTCCAAAGGTGTACGCGGCGGAAATGTTTCCCATGCCCGTCTTGCGGTCAAGCAGCTCCGTGGGTGTCTGATATCTTTCCTGGACCCGCACGCCGCCGAGCTCGCGTGAAACGTCCCCCATGGAAATCCTGTGGGTCGGCGCTCCCGGGACGAACACCTGCCCGTCGGCGATGGTCAGCTCGTCGGATGGGGCCTCGATCATCTCGGCGGCCTTGTCAATAATTTTCCGTCTGATTTCCAGGCCGGCGAGGCGCGTGGCGTTGCCCGTGACGAAGCAGATTCGCGAAGCCCAGGAACCCAGATCCCGTGGCGTCTCGTCGGTGTCCATGCTCTTCACGCGGATGTCCCCAAGGGAGATCCCCAACGTCTCCGCGGCGATCTGGGCCAGGGTGGTGTTCTGCCAGGTCCCCGAATCCGCCGATCCGATTCGGAGAAGCGCCTTTCCGTTTTCATCGATTTCGAGACCCACGTTGGCGTAGTCGCCGTCGTCGTACACATACGTGCCCGAACAGTGGATGAGCGTCGCTATCCCGACGCCGTGGTGCGGCTCCGGATTGCGCCGCCGCTCCTCCCACCGGATGGCCTCCAGGGTCCCGCGCAGACATTCCTCGAACCCGCACGTCGTGATCTTCCAGCCGCAGAGGGTCGTGTCGCCCGGCCGGTTGAGGTTCTTCAGCCGGAATTCGGCCGGGTCCATGCCCAGCTTCTCGGCCAGGATGTCCATCTGCGATTCAATCGCGAACGTGGCCTGGGGACTTCCATAGCCCCTGAACTGGCCGCCCGGAAGGCGGTTGGTGTAGACCAGCCTTCCGTCGAAACGGAAGTGTTCAATCCGATAGAGAGACGCGGCGATCATTCCGCCGAAACCCATGATCGAAGGCCCGGTGGCGTTGTACGCGCCGTTCTCCATGACGACTTCCAGGTCCCGGGTCGTCAGCCTTCCGTCTCGCGTGGCCCCTTGCCGCAGACGGATATGAGCGGGATGGCGGGTCTTGGTCGTTTGAAACTCCTCGGCCCGGCTGAGAACGATCTTGACGGGCCGGCCGGACTTCATCGAGAGCAACGCACAAACGGCCTCGCATTCACAGACCTTCGATTTGCCGCCGAATCCCCCGCCGACCGCCACCTCCATGATCCGCACCTTCTCCTCCGGCAGGTCGAGGACGGTGGACAGCTCCTTCTGGATGAAATAGGGGGCCTGAGTCGAAGTCCAAACCGTGAGCCTGTCGCCGTCCCAGTCGGTCACGCAAGAGTTCGTCTCCATGCAGCAGTGCGTCTGGGAAGCGAAATAGAATTCGTCTTCGCAGACGGTGTCCGCCTGTTCGAGACCTGCGTCCGCATTCCCGGCGTGCGCGCGCTGCCACGAGGCGATGTTCCGCGCGTTCGCCTGGGAAGCGGCCTCCTCTTCCGAGACCCCGTCGGGAAGCGCCGACTCGCTGTGAATGACCGGCGCGGTGGGCTTCATCGCCTGATACGGATCATGGACCCCAGGGAGGACCCGATAGTCCACCTGGATGAGACGAGCCGCCTTTTCCGCGATTTCCTTGCTCTCGGCCGCGACGGCCGCGACCTCTTCACCGATGAAACGAACCTTTTCAATCGCGAGGGGATACCGGTCGGATGCGGGACCCCCGAGATGAACATATCGTCTCTTCGGGGTGTCGGCGGCGGTCACCACCGCGTGGACTCCGGGCAGTTGCTCGGCCTCTGTGGTGTAGATGCTCCGAATGAGGGCGTGGGGATGCGGACTCCGGAGGATCTTGGCGTGGAGCATGCCGGCCAATCCGACGTCGTGCGTGTAAGTGGCGCGCCCGGTGGCCTTGCCCGGACCTTCCAGCATCGGAAGCCGCTTTCCGACCACGGAATAGGTCTTGTGGCTCATGGGGCTTCGCCCTCCCCCTTCTCCGCCGCGACCCGGACCGCCTCGACGATTTTCGCGTAGCCGGTGCACCGGCAGATGTTTCCCACAAGGGCCCGCCGGATCTCATCATCCGTTGGGTGGGGGTTTTGATTGAGAAGGGCTCTCGCCGACACCACGAAGCCCGGCGTGCAGAATCCGCACTGTGAGGCCCCGCACTGGACGAAGGCCTCCTGCACGGGGTCCAGGACGCCGTCGGAGACAAGACCCTCCACCGTGACCACCGAATGGCCGTGGGCCTTGCCCACCGGCATCAGGCAGGAACAAACGGACCGTCCATCGATCAGAACCGTGCAGGCCCCGCACTCTCCTTTTCCGCAGCCGTATTTCGTCCCGGTCAGGCTCACCTCAGTGCGAAGAAACTTCAACAGCGTGAGGTGCGGCGGAACGTCCCTAATCTCCAAAGACCCGTTGACTTCGATTTGAATTTCCATCCCATACCTTTCCCGGCGCCTGATGCGCGAGATCCCCCGGCCGGAAGATTCAGATGACGAGCTTGCCGTCCTGGATGATCGCTTTGCCGTCC
>JASLXW010000036.1:2071-7987 GCA_030740135.1 Nitrospinota bacterium | reverse complement strand
GTCCAGCTCGATGGTCACATCCAACGTGACGGCGTCGAGGTGGATGTTGCTGGTGACGATCCCGCCGATGCTGTGGTTGTCCCCGACGGCGATGTGGGCGGTGCCCAGAAGTCTCTTGTCGTCTAGCGCCCCGGTGACCTTTCCCCGGGGAACCGTGCCGATGCCGAACTCCGCGATGTTTGAAGCGTTGTCGTCCGCTTTTTCGAGCAATCCGCCAAGCCGCTCCCGTTCCTCGCCCCCCTCGATTTCGACCAATTGACCCTTCCGGACGTGCAGCGTCATGGGTTCTTTCATGAGGCCGATGCCCAGCATGCTGGCGTCCACTTTGAAGACGCCCTCGGCCGTTCCCTCCACGGGCGCGATGGCGGCCTCGGCGTAGTCCGGAATGGCGCCGGATTCTCCGGGCTTCGACAAGAGGCCGGAGAGCATGATCGCCTCGCGTCCTTCGAGTCCCATCCTGAGGTCCGTCCCGCTGGGCGATCGGAGGCGCGCCTCTTTGGCCTCGGTCAATAACCCCTGAATCCTGACCGAAAGGTCCTTCGTGGCGACGATTTCCTCCACGCTCAGGTTCCAGTTTTCGGGCGTTAGCCAGACGTTGGCGAGGCGAACGCCCGCGTCCGTGGCCTCTTTGCGGGCCGTGGTGTGGTAGAGGAAGTGGGAATAAATCGGGGGCATCGTGAGAAGGACCACGTCCGCCTCTCTCATGGCCTTGGCCACGAGGGCGGGCGGCTCCATTTCGTAATACCTGCGCGCGAGGACCGTCATGACGATCGGCTCGGCGCCGGCGAGGTGGGCCGCAACGGCCACGGCTTGGGCCTGCTCCTCGTACGCCCGATCGGTGATCACCAGGACGGTTTCACCGGGCTTGACACCCATGCAAGTCTCGACGCAAAGCCGCGCGCCGCTCATCATCTCCAACGGCAAGGTCACGTGATTCCTCCACCCGATTCTTGAATTTCCCCCGCAAGCAGTTTCCCGTTTTCCATGATGGCCTCCCCGTCGAGCCAAAGAGAAACGTCGCGGATGACGCAGTCGATATGGCATTTGGCGGCGTTGACGCCTCCATATCCCCGGTTGTCGCCGAAGGCCACATGCGCGGTGCCCAGCTTGGCCTCGGCGTCCACGGCGTTGTCCCCCATTCGTGAGCGGGGATTCAGGCCCAGGGCGATCTCCGCCACTTCATAGACGTTGGGATCGTCGTAACCGGCCAGGAGGTCTTCAAGCCGGCGGGCGAACGAGTCGTCCCCCGAAGGAGCGGAAAACGACCGGGCTTTGCCTTCGCGGATTTCCACCCGGATGGGCGAGCGAACCTGCCCGATGCCCACCAGAGGGATCACGCCGTCGATCACCAGGACGCCCTCGGTCGTTCCCTCGACGGGACCTGAACCGGCTTCGATGATGGGCGGGGCGGAAAAGGTTCCCGGCGATTTCGCGTTCCCGCTCAGGGCCCGACCTTTCCGGCCCTCCAAGCCGGCCTTCAGATCGGTTCCGCCGCGGGCGCGAAGAACGACCTCTTTGGCCCGGGTGAAACGGTCGCGGATATCCTCCGCGACCGGCGCGATGCGCTCGAAGTCGACGTCTACGGGTCCTCCCCGGTGCAGAAGGGAGGAGTAAAGCTCCGGCATCATCAGGTATCGACCGTCCGCCTCGCAGGCCTTGACCCGGGCCTGGGAGCTCCCGATCCACATCGATGTGAGCTCGAGGATGAGGTCCGCTCCCAACATGGCGGAGGCGACGGTCGGGGGCGGCTCGGCGCCGGGAATCTTCCGGGGCGGCATGTGAGAGATAACCACTTCGGCTCCCCTCTCGGACGCCAGCGAAGCGAATGTTTCCACCACTTCCATCTCGAACGCCGTGTCGGTCACGATGAGCACCTGTTCGCCTTCCTTCAGGCCGGCGCACTGATCCAAGATGCGGGCCACTTGGGGGGCCCAGTCGGACTTGGCGAAGGATCGTTTCGGAGCGCTCGCTGACATGCCTTCCGCCTTTCTACAGGAAATCCTCTCGGATTGGCGAATAAACTTCGAGCAAGAGGTTGTCTTCCAGCATTTCCACCTCGTGCTCCACGTCCGGCGGGACGTAGGCGAGCTCTCCCGTCTTGAGGATTCTTTCTTTTCCGCCGACGCGCATGCGGTGCGAACCCTCCAAGACGTACGTTAGTTGCTCGTGGGGATGGGAATGGGGCGCAAACCGCACGCCTTTCCGGTGCCGGAAGATGCAGCCCAGGAGGTTTTTCCCCACGACCAGCCGCTTGGTCGAGTGGTCGGAGATGCGAACCTCCGGCAGGTCGTCGATGCGGCCGGCGAAAGCCGCGGGCTCATCCATAGCGTATTCTCCAGGTCGGGCGACGGTCAAGCGTGCATATGCCTCAGTCCCCGTAGAAGGGGACCACCAGTTTTCCCTCCTCCAGGATCGGCTCGTCATCCAGGTAGAACGAGACATCCCTGAAGATGCAATCGAAGTGTCCATTGGCCTTGACGGTCCCGCCGTAACCGGTGCTGTCTCCCATGCCGAAGTGGGCGGTTCCGATGGTTGATTCTGTCTCAATGGAGATGTCGCCGAAGCGGGAATTCGGGTTCAGGCCGATTGACAACTCGGCGAAGTTGTAAATGTTCGGATCGCCTTTGGCTTCGAGGACGTTCCTCAAGCCGCTTGCGAAGACCTCCGATTCCCCCTCTCCGCGGATCTCCGTCAAACGCCCACCTTGAACGATGACTTCGAATGGAGCCGTTACGCGTCCGAGTCCGATCAGGTTGATCAGGCCATCGACGACGATCACCCCTTCCGCGGAACCTTCGACCGGGCTGGATCCGGCCTCGACATCCGGATTCGGGGAATAACTGCCGGGTTCGGTGGCGGTCCCCGTCACTCCGCGTCCCTTGCGCCCCGTGATGTCCGCGGTCAAGTCGGTCCCCGCCTTGGACGTCACGCGCACCTTCTTCGCCCGGGTGAATTTTTCGGTGATCCGTTCCACGTAGGGCGCCACGGCGAGGAAATCCACGGCGGCGCACCCCCCATCCAGGAACATCTCCAGGCTCACCTCCGCCATGGTGAGGTAGCGGGCCCCTTTTCCGCATGCCTCGCGCCTGGCCTCCGTCATCCCAATCCATTGAGACGTCAACTCGAAAATGACGTCCGAGGTGGACATGGCGCTGCCGACCATCGGAGGCGGCTCGTCATTGGGAAGCCGGTCGGGCTGAAAGCTGACAATCGCGACCTGGGCGCCCCGCTCGCTGAGCAACATGGCGAAAGACTCGGTGATGCGCTGGTCAAAGGCCGTGTCGGTCACCAGGAGCGCGTTTTCCCCCTCTTTGACCGCAGTGCATTTCTCGATGATGTATTTGACACTTTTGACGATCTCCATTCCCCGCATCTCGTTTCTCCCTCTCTTACATCGCGTTCTCCCCCCTCTCCCCGGCAATGACCCTTTCACCCGGACCCACCGCCCTCGACCTTTGTGCTCAGGCCGCCCGGGCGGCGCGCGGACCGCCGGCGTTCGAACGCCTCTTAATCGTTGGCGGGAAGGGTCTTCCTGCGCGGTTTCTTCAGCTTAAACAGCTTCATCTCGGTCTCGCCCAGGATATTCCGTCTGGCCTGATCGCTGAGGAACGGCAGGTCGAATATCGTGCTGGGCAGGTCGAAATCCCAGTGCGGCCAGTCCGAGGCGTAAAGGACCTTCGTCTCGGCGTTGAGCATCTCGAAGTTCAACTCCAGCGCCTTGAGATTATCCATCTCGAGGGGCTGGGTGGTGAAATACATCTCCCGGATGTACTCGCTCGGCTTCTTTTTCAGCAGCGGCGCCTCGGAGATGCGCTTCATGTACTCGCCGTCGAGGCGCTCCAGGAGGAAGATCGCCCAGGCCAGACCGCCCTCGATCCAGATGACGTCGAGGTTCGGAAACCGTTCCGGGATTCCGTGGACCACCCAGTTGATCAGGTGGACCATGGGCCAGAACACGATGCCCATGGCGTGCACCCCGATGAACCGGTCGGATTGGGCCATGCTCGGGTCGTGCCAGGAGTAACCGCCGTGGAAGGCGAGGGGAAGCCCGCGCTCCTCGAGGGCCGCGTAAATCTTCATGTACCGGTCGTCGTGAACCGGAAGGTTCCGGACGCTCGTGACCAGGAAGCCGATCACGCCGGGTTTGTCGGAGAACTCCTCGATCGTGCGCAGCGCCGCGTCCGGCGCGCTGAACGGCAGATAGAGGAGCGACTTGATCCGGTCGTCGCCCGGCAGCACCTCATTGACCATCCAGTGGTTGTAGGCCCGGCCCATCAGGACTTCCATCTCGATCTGCGGGTTCATCCCCAGGGCCAGTATCCTCGTCGGAAAGAGCACCGAATAGTCGATCCCGAGGCACTCCAGCGACCGACGGATCTGGATGATGTCGCGATGAACGTCCGCGTCTTCGCCGGACTCGCGCCAGCCTTGGTGGCGCTGGTGGCGGATGCGTCCGCCCGCGTCCTGGTGGTAGGCGAGGGGATCGATCAACCCGTAATGCGGAGACGTGACCCGGGCCTGGTAGTCCAGGGCCTGTTGGCGGATAACGGGGTCTTCAACGTATTCGAGGATCTCCTTCCAGGACGCCGTCTCCATGTGGTGGCAGTCGGTGTCCACGATGACGTGGTCTTCGTATTTCCTATCGATGGCCTGCTTGGTCGCCAGGGCCAGGATCTCTCGCGTGTCCGTCTGATCGCCGATTCGCTCCAGCTCACGGATTTTTTCCGCCACCTGCTCCGTCTGAACATCACTCATCTGTCATCCCCCCCCCCGCCTCCGCGCGGGGAGCGCGTCACACGACGACGTAGATTTCATTCCCGCGGCGTTCGATCGGATAACCGGCCAGGCGGACGCGATGGTCCCCCGGGTGAACCCCGGTTTGGAGATCGAACTCATAACCGTGCCAGGGGCAGATGATGTGGATGTGGTCGTCCGAGAACCTCAGCCCCCGGCTCGTCTTGTCCTCGGCCAGGTTCTGTTCCACCTTGCCCAGGATCCGCGCCTGGCAGACCGGGCCGCCTTGGTGGGGGCAAAGATTTCGGTAGGCGTAAAAATCCTCCCCGACCCGGAACACGCCGATCTCGATGTCCCCCCGGCCGATGATCTTGCACCCGCCCTCTTCGAACTCCTCCACGTTTCCGACATACAACTCCGTCACGTTTACTTCCCCCCGAGCTGTTTCTTCGCTCAACGCTTGTCGCTGGTAGCAGTTTGTCGTTGACGTGTCATTCCGGCGGGCCGCCCCTTCGGTTGCGCGTCCCCCAAATCGGCCCTCAACCGGCGTCGAGCAGGAAAGAAACCCCGTCTGAGAGCTGGGTCATCCGGCCGAGAAAGAGGCTCCCCTTCGCGAGAAAGAACGCCCGGTCCAGGCCGTCCTCCCGGAACCGGCGAAGGACGTGAGGGAGGGCCGGCACGGCGGAGGCGATGTGCCCTTGCGAGGGGGAGAACCCCGGGAGCCCGTGGTCGTCGGCGAAGCGGTCGATCTCCGAGCGGTCGATCTCCCCGCGAAGGGCGGCCAGCGCCGCGATGAACCTGTAGTTCGTCCGGGGAACGTCGCCGCCGCCGGCGGGGACGGTGATCTCGGGATTGTGGAGCTCGGTCGCGTACACGGGGACGTCTGCGATGCGCAGGCCGAGCCGTCCGAGGGGCTCGGCCACGAGGGATTCGAGAATGGCCTGTTGGGCGTTTCCGGCGCCGATCCGGTGGAGGCCCGTTCCATCCAATCGGATCCGGGGGCCTTCTCCGTCCGCCGACACCCATGCGGCAAAGCCGGCCAGGACATCCTCCAGGATCGGCTCAGCCGCATCGACGGTCAGATCGGGGGCGGTCACAATCGCATGCTTACGGACCATCGGGACTGCGACGACGTACTGACCCGAGTAGCTGGGGTCAGGTCCGCCGCGTCAACCAGGTGGC
>JASLXW010000036.1:0-2061 GCA_030740135.1 Nitrospinota bacterium | reverse complement strand
GACGCCTTCATCCCCAACTTGGGAAGGGACCCCCCGCCGACGACGGCCACGTGGTCGAACACCCCGGACGCCACGAGGCTGCCCGCAAAGATGAGCGCCTGGACGGGGCCCGCGCAGAAGTTCTTGATGTCCGTTCCGCCGGCTTGGGCGAGTCCGGCCATCTCTCCGACGGCCTTGGCGAGGTTCCCGCCGCCCCGTTGGTAGCGGTCGCCGACGGCTTCCTCCGAACAGCCGATGAGGAAATCCAGCGAATCGCGGCCGGGGACGCCGGGGTGATCCAGCAGACGCTCCAACGCCTGAAAGGCCGAGGCCTTCGCCGCCAGGTTTTCGAGCAGAACGGCCGCCTTCAGGGAATCGTCTTCTTCATGGTCCGATCGGATTCGCCCGACGGCCTCACCCTCGAAGAACAGGGGCAACTCGGCGTCCGCGCTCCCCAGGCTCGAAAAGTCGCGCGATGAGCCGGCGCCCTCCAGCCCTATCGTTCGGCAAAAATCCTCGGACAGGTCGATGAGGCCGAACGCGTCGGCCGATTTGAGGAGGGCGAGGAACCGGTCTTCCGGGATGATCTCGCCCGTGGGCGACGTCCGTTCCGCCCCCGGGGACGGATTTTCATGCCAAGGAGATTCGATGCCCCGCAGGGCCTGGGGGGGGAGGTTCCCGATGAATACCTGGTTGGGCGGGTAGGCGACGGCCGCCTCGAAGGACCGGAGCCGGTCTTCGAGGGCCGGCAGGAAGCCGCCGTCCCGCCGGCTCTCCCGGAAGGGCTTCGAGCCGTACCGAACGAGTGCGGGCGTGTGTGCGAGAACGCACGTTGAGGCCAAGATCGTCGCTTTTCGCATGGTCCTCCGTGAGTGAGCAGGCTTAGGGTCGCCGGGGGCCGCGTTGCGATCTCCCCGGCGTCAATCTCCCGAGGGCGCCTCGCGAAACTTCTCCAGCGCCCGGCCGATGCCGGGCAGGTCGGCGACCATCGAGACAAGTTCGAGCTTCTCCGTATAGAGCGGCGCGGGGATCTCCTCGCGAAGCCCGGGCTCGAGAATGTGGTACACGGGGAGTCCCAACGAGACTCCCGCCAATGGACCGGCATAGCTGGGGTCGCCGGAGACGACCGTCTCCGCCGCCAGCGACAGAAAATCCACGTCCGTCGCGCCGAGAACGACGATGAGGTCTTCCCGGCCGCGCTCTTCGACGACGGATCGGATATCGCCCTGACGCTCCATGTCCATGGCGCCGGCCGACGTTCAGACGAAGCACTCGGTCATCTGGAGGACGACCTGAGCGCCCGCCGCCTCGGCGCACTCGGCAACGACGTCGCCCGGCACGCCGTCCCGTTCGCCCAGGGCGATCACCTTTTTCCCTTTGAGCATTCTATCTTCTCCTTTCTTAGTTCAGTTCCCCCCCTGACGAAAGAGATCCCCGTTTCCGCAAATCAGGGATCAACGGTTCGGGTTGTCCGGTGCGCAGTGGTCAGTCATTCCCCTTGAAAGTCCCCTATTTTACCCGCACGCACAGCGCATGTCCCTCACAGCTCCGCGACGGGAACATCGAATTCCGCGGCCGGCGCCCCGCAGACGTCTTGAATCAGAACAAGTGACATGCCACGAAGCGGCCGGGACTGTTCTCCTTCATTTGCGGGGTGTCCTTTTCGCACCGGGGCTCGCGGAACGGGCAGCGCGGGTGGAAGCGGCATCCCGATGGAATCTCGGTGGCATCGGGGATATCGCCGGGCACGGTGACGCGGGCGCGTCGCGTCGCCTGGTCCAGGACCGGCACGGCGGCGATCAGAAAGCGGGTGTAAGGGTGGCAGGGTTCGCGGATGAGGGCCGCCGTGGGGCCGATCTCCAAGATCTTGCCCAGGTACATGATGGCCGTGCGGTCGCAGAGGTAGCGAACGACCGAGAAGTCGTGCGAGATGAAGAGCATGCTTAGCCCCAACTCCTCGCGCAGGGTCTGGAACAGGTTGAGGATGCCGGCGCTGATGGAGACGTCCAGCATCGAGGTGGGCTCGTCGGCCACGAGAAAGCGGGGCTTCAGGACCACGGCGCGGGCGATGGCCAGCCGCTG
>JASLXW010000369.1 GCA_030740135.1 Nitrospinota bacterium | reverse complement strand
GCCCTTTCCTGCCTGTCCTCTGTCGTGGCGAATTCCTCCAGGATGACGCGCCCCAGCCGCGAGTGGAACACCTCATCCTTTTGGATCTTGCGATACAAGGCCGCCGTGCGCGGCTCGAAAGGCTCAATCACGTCGATGAAGCCGACATTCGCCCAGTAGGCCAGGACGGTTTCCTCCGTGTAGTTGTTCATCATGATGCACTCGGTGATGTCCCACGGGGCGCCGTCCATGAAGAAATCAAACAGGTCGCGATAGCGCGTCCAGGGGTTCCCAATCCCATGGCGCCTCTTCCCCGATCTCCTTCAACCGGGCCTGAACCCATCGAACGCGCCGGAACTCGTCATCCACCTGGCGGGCCGGAAGGCGCTGGGCCTTGAGGGGCGAATTGTGAATCCACGCGGCCGAAACCTCCGAGACGCGCAGCTCGTTATAAAGACCCTGCTTCAGACGGAGTCGAACCATCTTGTGGACCTTCACCGGATCCTCCGGGCGGATGGACATGAACGATTTTTCAACGTCCATTTCTTCATGAAAGGCCCGGTTGCGCCTTTCCACTTCCTTCACGAACGTCTTGCTGTCCACGAAACATGTCCTCCGCACCAACGCCGATCGGGAATTTCCTCCGGAACATGCTACATCGAAAAACGGAATTTTCAAGGGCCGACCGAAGTCCGCTTATTGACAGGTCCCGCACCGCATGATGATATACGGAAATTCCAGACTTGCCCCCTTGAAGCGGCCCGAGATACGCCGGAGGAAAACCTGCAATGTCTTCTCATCCATCCCGGACGCCGGCCGCCGGCGGGCCTTTGTCCGTGATCGGCTCGAGCCCGCCCAAGGCGGACGCTTTGACCAAGGCCGCGGGGACGGCCCGCTACGCGGACGATCACGCCGGCCCCGGCCAACTCCACGTCAAGGCCCTCCGAAGCCCCCACGCCCACGCCCGCATCCTCCGGATCGACACCTCAAAAGCCCGAGCCATGCCCGGGGTCGCGGACGTCGTCACGGCGGCCGACGTCCCGGGGGAGAGCCTCATCGGCATCACCGTGACGGACCGGCCGGTCCTCGCGGCGGAGAAAGTCCGGTTCAGCGGCGAGCCGATTGCCGCCGTGGCGGCTGAAACCCCCCGGCAGGCCGAGCGGGCCGCGGCGGCCGTCGAGGTGGAATACGAGGCCTTGCCCGAGGTCTTCGATCCTGAAGAGGCCCTGGGCGATGGAGCGCCCCTCCTGCACGAAAACCGCCCGGAGGGGAACCTGTTGACCGAGTGGAAGGTGAGCCGGGGGGACGTGGAAGCGGCCTTCCAATCCGCGGCGGTCGTCGCGGAGGAAACCTATGAAACCCAGCCCATCGAGCACGCCTACATGGAACCCGAATCGGGCTTCGCCTACCTGGACGCGCAGGGCCGCGTGGTCCTTCACACCTGCACGCAATCCCCCTACAACTTTCGGTCGGAAATCGCCCGGGTCCTGGGGTGCGATCCGGAGCGGATTCGCGTCCTCCAAACGGAGACCGGAGGCGGATTCGGCGGGAAACTGGAAATCTCCCTCCAGGCCGTCCTGGCCCTGTTGGCCCTTCGGCTGGGCCGCCAGGTCAAGTGGACCTATTCCATGGAGGAGTCCTACCTCTCCACATCCAAGCGCCACCCGCTCAAGATACGGTGCAGACTTGCGGCGGACGCGCGGGGAAAGCTCTTGGCGATGGACATGGACATCCTCGGGAATTGCGGCCCGTACGGCGGGAGCAGCATCGCCGTCATTGCACGGACCGCCGTCCACGCGACGGGACCTTACTTCATGCCCAACGTCCGGACGCGCTCTCGCTCCGTCTACACCAACAACCCCATCCAGGGGGGCCAGATGCGGGGGTTCGGCATCCCCCAGTGCGCCTTCGCCCTCGAGCAGCAATTGGACGTTCTGGCCGACCGCCTGGGGATCGACCCGCTGGACTTCCGCCGCCGCAATGTCCTGGACGTCGGGATGGAGACCCCGACGGAACAACGTCTGGAGAGCAGCGTCGGGATCGGGGCCTCGCTGGACGCGCTGCGGCCGGCCTATGACCGGATGATCGCCCGGGCCGGAAACGAATCCGCCGACGGACGCCGGCTGGGCGTCGGGATTGGGGGGATGTGGTACGGCATCGGGAAAACGGGCATGCCCAACGCCTCCACGGTTCGGGTGGACATCGAATCGGACGGCGGGGTCCTGGTCTACTCCGATTGCGCCGACATCGGGCAAGGCTCGGACATGGTCGTCCGGATGGTCTGCGCCGAGACGCTGGGGGCGCCGCTGGATTCGGTGCGTCTCCATGCGCCCGACACCGACTTGACGCCCAATTCGGGGAGCACGTGCGCCAGCCGCCAAACCTATGTCACCGGAGAAGCCGTCCATCGCGCGTCGAAAGACGCCTTTGAAAACCTCGTTCGGGCGGCCGCCGACCGGCTGGAAGTTCCTTCAGACCTCGTCCGCTGGGAGGGGGACCGGGTCTTTGTCTCCACCCACCCGGAGCGATCGATTTCCCTGGAAAACCTCAACGGCGGCGGCAAGACCGTCGTCACCGGAGAGGGGGTGTACAACCCCGACACGACGGCCCTCGACCGGGAGACGGGAACCGGCAACCCCTACGGCACGTACGCCTTCGGCGCGCAGGTGGCCTTGGTCGAGGTGGACCCCGAGGTGGGGAGGGTGGACGTCCTGGAGATGTGCGCGGCCCATGACGTCGGACGCTCGATCCACAAGGTCAACACCGAAGGCCAGATCGACGGGGGCATCTCCATGGGCGTGGGGCAGGCCCTGATGGAGAACTACGTCCACCTGAAGACGCCGTCGCTGACCGAATACCTCCTGCCGACCTCCGCGGATGTTCCCGAGGTGACCTCCGTTCTGGTCGAAGACCCCGAGCCGACGGGTCCGTTCGGGGCCAAAGGGGTCGGAGAGCCGGCCATGATCCCGACCCTGGCCGCCATCGCCAACGGCGTCTACCGGGCGACGGGGGTCCGGGTGGTCCGTTTGCCCATCAGCCCGCAAGTGATTGCGAAGGCCAAAGCTCAACCCGACGTGTAATCCAGCTCCAACTGTCCGACCCCATGCAAGACGAGTCCCTTGAAGGACAACCACGGGTCCGGGCGTGGATGAACCCGCATTTCAACGGGGAAAAAAATGATCAACGGTCACACCGTCGTGGATGTCCATCATCACTACATCCCGGGCGAGCTCCTTCATCGCCTGGAAGACTTCCTGCCGGCCGACGTGACGACCACCCCAAAGGGGGACCGGATCTCATTTTGGCGGGACGGCATCGAGCTCCTGACGCCCGACACCATCATCATGCCCGACATGGACAAGCAGATCGCCGACATGGACGCGGGCGGGGTGGACATCGCGGTCAACTCCATCAGCAGCATCCAGGAGTTCTGCACGATGAAGATGGCGAAGGTGGTGAACGACGGGATGGCCGAGGCCCAGCGCGGACACCCCGATCGCGTCTGGGGCCTGATCCACGTCCCCCCCTTCGAGGACGGGGCGCTCGAGGAAGTCGAGCGCGGGGCCAAAGACCTGGCCCTCAAAGGCGTTTGCGTGACGACGCACACACAGGGGAAATACCTCGACGCGGAGGAGTACATGCCGCTGTTCCACAAAGCCCACGACCTGGGGCTGCCCATCGTCGTCCACGCCGCCACCATCCCGGCCGACTACAAGCGGACCCTGGAGGCCTACGACCTCGCGCGATCCATGGGCCGGGTGTTGGACCACACGCTGGCGACCATCCGCCTCATCTTCAGCGATCACCTGCGGGAGCTTCCGAACTTGAAGTTCTTCCAGGGCCACCTGGGCGGGGCCATGTTCATCCTGCGGGGCCGGTTCGATCCCTCCTACAAGACCCACTGGAATCCGGCCGAAGTCGAATACGACAAGTACATCGACCAGATGTACTTCGACACCGCGCCTCCTTTCTGGTACAAGGCGGAGGTCCGGTGCGCCATCGACACGCTGGGCGCCGACCACATCTGCTACGGGAGCGATTACCCCATCCAGCCGGACTGGATTGAACGCTCGCTGGACCTCATCACCGGCCAGGAAGACCTCGATGACGACGCCCTGGCCGACATTCTGGGGCGAAACGCCCTGCGGGGTTTCGGCGTTATCGATTAAAGAGAGGCGACGTCCGGTCTCCCCGCCTCACCTGCGCGGACCGGCGTTCCATCGGGAGAGCGCGAAGATGCCCAAAGACCTGCGGACTTACATCGACCTCCTCGACGAGCACCGGGAGCTCGTGCATGTAGACAAAGAAGTCGACCCGGACAACAACATC
>JASLXW010000368.1:3890-4309 GCA_030740135.1 Nitrospinota bacterium | reverse complement strand
GGCGCTTTCCTTCGACCTCCCCTCCAACGCGACGGGCTTTGCCGTATCCCCGCTCAGCTCATCCCCGATGATCCGGGCCGAGATCACCAGAGACCCGGAAAGACCGCCACGCCCTGACTTGACGTCGGGCTTGCCGAGGAAATATCTCAAGGGGAACTTCGGGTTCCGGACCCGCTGCTCGGCCACCAGGGGGGCCTGTCCGTCGGACTTGGCCCCCGATCCCGTCTCGCGGGCCTCGATGATGAGCAGGGGGTTCCGGGGGACCTCGGAAGCCAATTCCGGCGCGAGCCGGATCTCTCCGGAAATCACATTGGGATCGGGGGGGGGGGGGGCCGGGGCGGCGGGCCCCGGGGGCGCGCGGGGCCCGCGGCGGGGGCGGGCCCGGGCCGGCCGCGGCCAGGGGGGCCGGGCGACCCAAG
>JASLXW010000368.1:0-3880 GCA_030740135.1 Nitrospinota bacterium | reverse complement strand
ACATTGGGATCGTCCCCCCCCCCTCCCCCGCATCCCGAAACAAGCAAAGCAAGGGCCACGCTGATGGAGCGCCAAAAAGCCGGCCGCAACCTGATTTCCATGTCTCCCAAAGTGATTCCCCTCTCCGCTCCCGGACGAACGTAAAAATCGTTCGAAGACACGGTTGATGGCCGAGTGGGCGCGTGCTATAACCGCCGTTGTTCGCAACCATTCACGATAGCGCCCGGCGAGAAAATCGCAAGGTCTTTATCGTCCGGGCAAAGTTGAATCGGGACATCCTGAGGCCCCGCCGGTCGGTGTCGCGCCCGCCCCTCGGCGGGTCAACGAACCCAAGGGGTCCGCCGATCCCGAAGGGTCAACCGACTCGACAGGCATGCCGATGGCTTCCGTCGACGACCTCCACTCCATTCCCCTCTTTCAGAACCTGACCGAAGACGAGCTCGCCCTCGTCGCCCCGCAGATCTCCTCGCGGAGCCTTCCCAACGGCGAAACCCTTTTTCGCCACGGCGACCCGGGCGACAGCATGTACATCGTCCGCTTCGGCGAAGTGAACGTCATGATCCCCGACGCCGAGGGGCGCGAGCGCGTCCGGGCCCGGCTCGGCCGCAACGAGGTGTTCGGGGAAATGGCCCTTCTCACGGGCGACTCCCGATCCGCCACCATCATAGCCAACCTCGACACCGACCTCTACGTGCTCTCCCGAGAGGGGTTCCACGAGCTCTTCCGCCGGCACCCGACGGTGGTGACGAACCTGCTGGACACCCTGATCCACCGGCTTCGGCGGACAAGCACCGGGGAGCGGGAGCGCGAAAAGATCCGGACCCTTTGCTGCCACAGCGCCCTGGGGGATTCGGATACGCGTTACCTTTCCACCCGCCTGGCGGCCCTTCTGGGCGGCGAATCCGGAAAGAAGGTCGCGCTGTTGAACGTGAGTCTCCTTTCGGCGGATGGCGGCGCCGGCGGGGGGAGGGAGGGGGAGCGGCCGGATTCATGGGACAAACTGCTGCGGAACCTGAACCAGATAAACGAGCGGGAGATCCTCTCCTTCCTGTCTCCGACGGAGTTCGGCGTGGACGTTCTTCCGAACCCCTCTGCCGGGCAGATCGAAGCGTTCTCCCCGGACAGCGTCCCGCGACTGCTCAGCCTGTTGCGCGAGGCTTACGAATTCACCGTCATCGGAACGTCCGCGGAATCGTCCTCGAAGGCGTTTTGCCAAAAGGCCATGGACCAGTCCGAACAACTGCTCTTCGCCCTTCCCTCGGATGATCAAGCGGAAGCGCTCCGCCAGTGGAACGATCTCCAGGGCGCGGCGCCGTCCCTGGCGGCGAAAACCCGAATCGTCCTGCGCCGGGGGAAAGGCAAAATCAAAGGGCTTTTCGACCGCGTAAAGTCCGGATTCGGCGCCGGGTTCGTTTATCAGGTTCCCGTCGATCCGGAGGCCGAGCGTCAATTTGCCGAAGATGGGATCCCGCGCATCGAATCGGGGCGGGACGAAACCGGAAGGGCTCTACGCCGGATCGCCCGGCGGACGGCCGGCATCGCCGTGGGACTCGCCCTGGGGGGCGGCGGCGCCAGGGGTCTGGCCCACATCGGAGTTCTGGAAGTCTTCGAAAAGGAGGACATCCCCATCGATCTGGTGGGCGGGACGAGCATCGGCTCCATCGTGGCCGCCATGCACGCCAACGGGCACACCCCGGATGAAATGCGAATTCTCTGCCAGACCCATATCATCGAACGCAAGCCCCTCAACGATTACACCATTCCGCGAACGGCCATCCTGAGAGGCTGGAAAGCGGAGCGCATCATGCGCGATATATACGGCGACGTCCTGATCGAGGAGCTCCCCATCCCGTATTTCTCCGTGGGGGCGGACCTGATCACGGGACGGGAGGTGATCATCGATCGGGGCCCGCTCTGGCAGTCCGTCCGGGCCAGTATGTCCCTGCCCGGCGTTCTCCCCCCCTTTCGCTATCGCGACGAGTTCGCCCTGGTGGACGGCGGGGTGGCCAACAACGTCCCAGGCGACGTGCTGAAACAAAGGGGAGCGGAGTTCTGCATCGCCGTCAATATCGCGCCGGAGCGGGGTTCTTATTTCAATTTCAACCTGCCCAGAAGCCACGGCTGGTTCGGCCGTCTGTTGCGCAGAAATTCGGCCATCAGAAACTTCCTCGACGCGCCCACGATCATGCGCGTCATCATGCGCTCCATCAACGTCTCGAGCATCGAGATCACCAACATGCGATCCCGGAACTTCGATGTTCATCTGCTCCCCGCCGTGGGCGAGTTCGACCTGTTCGACTTCGACAAGCTGGACACCCTCGTCGAGCGGGGCCGCGAGGCCGCCCAGGACCGCCTGGCGGAAATCCGGGACCTGTTGGAAACCCTCAAGGACTGACCCGGCTTGAAAAAATTCTCTTTCTACACTTATCGAGCGCTCATCGTCCTGATCTTCTGGACCCTCGTCATCATCCCGCTTCTTCTGCTCGCCTATGCCGGCTTCCACCGCATCCGCTACTACATGAGCCGCTGGTGGGCCTACCGGGTGCTCTGGGCAGCGGGCGTCCGGTTGGAGACCCAGGGGCTAGAGAACCTCGAAGGCGCCGGTCCCTACGTATACTCCCCCAACCACCAAAGCTTCATGGACATCCCCATCATCCTGCGCGCCCTGCCCATCCAGTTCCGGATGGTGGCCAAGCAGGAGCTCTTCGATGTCCCCGTGCTTGGATTCGCCATCGGTCTGATGGGGACGATCGGAATCAGCCGCGCAAACCGGCGCGAGGCCGTGAAGAGCCTCAGACAGGCCGAGAAGATGGTCAAAAACGGCGACAACCTCCTCATCTTCCCGGAAGGAAAACTCTCGGGAACCGAGACTTTCGAGAAGTTCAAGAAGGGCGCGTTCCTGATTGCCAAGCGCTTGAAGGTCCCGGTCGTCCCGGTCTGCATCGCCGGGGCGCATCGGATCCTCCCCCGAGGCAGCCGCGCCATCCGACCCGGCCGGGTGAAGGTCATTGTCCTGAAACCCCGGCAGATCGATGACGACCTGGACAAGGCGGCCGCCTCATTGCAGGCCGAGCTCGAGGGGGTGTTCAAAGAAGCCGTCCGGGACCTGGATTGACCGGCCCTGGACGTTCCGGCATTCTCAGATTGCACCCGACCCGCACCCGTCCTCCCCGCAACACCCGCGTCATCCCCGGTTCCCAATAACAGCCGAGAACAAGCAAAAGAGGGGATGGCCCCTGTGTTAACAGGGTTAGCAATGAAAAGTAGGATAAGGGAAATTCATGGGGCCTTCTGGACAACACAAGGGAGGGAAACGCTTGCGGATGCCGGACCACCCTCGGCGGGATTCTTGAACCGCGATTGAAAAACGCTCAGCCTTTGGGTTCATAGACTTCAAAATATCGAACCTCCGGCGAGCCCTTCAATATCTCGCCCGCCTTTTCGCGCAACGCGGGTCCCAGGGCCGCGTCAACGGCCTCCGCGTCTTCTTTTGTTTCCCACAGGCTCACCGTCCCATACTGATTGGAATCGTTGTTCCCGAGAAATGTCACGGACTGAAACCCCTTGAGCGCCCGGTAATGAGCGGCCATCTCATCCGCAATTTCCTCCATCGTGGACCACATCCCCGGACCCACGGTCAGGACGGCCAGACGTGCGCACATCGCGTTTCCTCCCTTGAAAGATTCGTCTCTTCGCAGCCAAAGTGGCTTGGATCAGCTCTCACATTCTAACATTCCCTGATCGCCCTCGATCGGGCTCCTCACCCGTTTGACCTCCGTTCGAAAGATCACCCCGGACGCCCCGCCTTCCGCCGCTCCCTGAGAAGGCTTGCCCGACCAGCGGGGTGACGGGCGGTCGCGGTTATCCAGAGATCTCTCCC